>JAGQYZ010000085.1 GCA_020435865.1 Aequorivita sp.
GAAAGTGCCTTTGTGGACGTTCTTTCAATGGAAATGAACAAAGTAATTGTAGGCCAAAAACACATGGTAGAACGGCTTATGATTGGGCTTTTAGGCCAAGGACACATTCTTTTAGAGGGTGTTCCAGGGCTTGCGAAAACCCTTGCAATCAACACACTTTCAAAAGCGGTACATGGAACTTTTAGCCGAATACAGTTTACGCCCGATTTGCTTCCCGCCGATGTTGTGGGAACGCTCATTTACAATATGAAGCTGAACGATTTCAGCATAAAAAAAGGACCTATTTTCGCCAATTTCGTCCTTGCAGATGAGATTAACAGGGCTCCAGCTAAAGTGCAATCCGCTCTTTTGGAGGCCATGCAGGAAAAACAGGTAACCATTGGCGAAACTACTTTTGCATTGGACAAACCTTTTTTGGTAATGGCAACCCAAAACCCTATTGAACAGGAAGGTACCTATCCATTACCAGAAGCACAGGTTGACCGTTTTATGCTGAAAACGGTAATAAAATATCCACAGATTGCTGAAGAACAACTCATTATTCGTCAAAATCTGAAAGACGAATATGAAAAAATAAATCCGGTGGCAACCATAGAACAAATTACGAGAGCTCAAGCTGCTGTTCGTGAAGTTTATATGGATGAAAAAATAGAGAAATACATTCTCGATATCATCTTCGCCACGCGTAATCCTGAAAATTTTGGCCTTACAGATTTAAAACCACTTATCAACTTTGGTGCTTCCCCACGTGGAAGTATAAACCTCGCCATAGCTGCAAAATGTTATGCCTTCATCCGCCGCCGAGGTTACGTAGTTCCTGAAGATATTCGCGCAGTTGTTCACGATGTGCTTCGCCACAGAATCGGCATTACGTATGAAGCAGAGGCCGAAAATATTACTTCCGAAGAAATCATCAACAAAATTGTAAATGTAATTGAAGTGCCGTAAAAATAGTATGCAGTTTTTGAAGCTATACTGATTACTGACTACTGGAAAAATGGATACTAAAGAACTTCTTAAAAAAGTACGGAAAATCGAGATCAAGACGCGTCGGTTGAGCGATCACGTGTTTGGTGGTGAGTACCATAGTACTTTTAAGGGCCGCGGAATGACATTCAGTGAGGTGCGCCAATATCAATTTGGCGACGACGTGCGTAATATTGATTGGAACGTTACCGCGCGCTACAACGAGCCTTTCGTAAAAGTTTTTGAAGAAGAGCGTGAGCTAACGCTAATGTTAATGGTAGATATAAGTAGTTCCGAATTTTTTGGTACACAGGAACAGTTCAAAAATGAAATTATTACCGAAATAGCCGCAACCCTTGCTTTTTCTGCAATGCAAAACAATGACAAAACAGGGTTGATCCTTTTTTCTGATGAAATAGAACTTTACATACCACCGAAAAAAGGAAAATCGCATGTGCTTAGAATTATTCGTGAGTTGCTTGAATTTGAGCCAAAAAGTAATAAAACCGATATTGCCAACGCGCTTAAATTTTTAAGTAATGTAATGAAAAAGAAAGCCATTGTTTTTGTGCTTTCAGATTTTATTGCTGATAATTACCGCGACACCATAAAGATTGCCTCAAGAAAACACGATGTAACAGGAATTCGAATTTACGATAAGGGCGAAGAAAACATTCCCAGTCTTGGGATGATTCAAATGGAAGATCAAGAAACTGGAGAGTTGCTACTGGTAAACACAAGTTCAAAAAGTGTTCGTAATCAATACCACAACTACCATCGCGAACGTGAGGATTACTTTGTGGAATCTTTCACTAAAAGTGGTGCAGGTGCACTGAGTTGTAGGGTTGATGAAAGTTATGTGAAAAAATTATTAGGTTATTTTAAGAGACGTTAGGTTTGAAATGTTAGATATTAGAAAAAATAGTAATCACAAAAACCGAAATTTAAATTTTCAAGGGAACAGTTATTTTCTTTTTTCTCTTTTCTTTTTTCTCTTTTCTCTCTTATCCCACGCCCAAATAACCTCCTCAGTCGATTCCACAAAAATTAGGATTGGCGAAGAAATTCTTTACACTATAAATGTAGATGCTGATTCTACAGATGTCGTAGTTTTTCCAGAAGAGCAAACTTTTGCACCTTTAGAAATGATAGAGTCCTATAAAACGGATACAACCTTTGAGACCTCAAAGCTTCGCCTTATCAAAAAATACGGTCTAACACAATTTGATAGCGGCCACTACACCATTCCGCCGCAGCGCATTTTCATCAACAACAAACCCTTTTTGACCGATTCATTAAAAGTTGAAGTGAACGACGTTCCGGTTGATACGACCAAACAGAAAATGTTCGATATAAAACCTGCAGTTGAAGTTAAAAGTCCATCGTTTGATTGGATATTGTTGCTATATTGGTTGATTCCAATACTGTTACTAATTGCAATTGCCATTTATCTTTTCAGAAGAAAAAAACGAAGAGACGCTGCCGAAAAGCAATTGCCACCATATGAAGAAGCAATCGTTGCACTGAAAACACTTGATAACACCCAGCTTTTAAAAGAAAACAAAAGCAAGGAATATTATAG
>JAGQYZ010000086.1:0-16368 GCA_020435865.1 Aequorivita sp.
GCTTTGGAAAGTACCAGCGACGAGCTTATCACGCGTTTGATGATGCATAAAGACTCTGGAAATTTCGATTTCGATTTAGAAACTATTCGAAAACTGGACTCGATTTTCAAACGTGCCGATTTGGTAAAATTCGCAAAAATGAACCAACAATCCGGTCAAGCGGAAGTTGACCGAAAAACCATTGAGGAAATCATAAACGAAACTCATGAAGCAGTTCCAGAACCTACTGAGGAAGAACTTTTGGAAAATCAGGAATATCTTGAAAGACTTCGGAAAAGACGTAAGCGCAGAAAATGGACTTTGGCAATCTCGGGTATTGTTGCAGCGGTTGTTTTAGCCGGAATTATTTACGGAAGCCTTACTGGATTTGATAATTTAAAGGATAAAATATTAGGAAACGACCTTCGGGAACTCAGCGAAGGACGATGGATAAAGAGCGAATACGGAAATCCCGCGGTTATATTGGAAACTCCAGTAGTGTTGATTAGAACCGAGGCCCCAGTCACTAATGCAAGTAAAAGTGAGGTAAGCGCAAAAGATTTTTTCACATATGGTAAAATGAATTCCCCGCTTTATATTATGGTTTCAACTTCGCAGTTCAAGCAAAAGCAAGACATTGCTTTAGACACGGCATTGGATTCTGTTTTAGACGATCTTGAACAAAGTGGTGCCAAAAACCTTATTGTAAAACGCGACGATTTTGAAACCGAAAAAGGAATTAAGGGTTTGAAGGCCTACGGTGAATTTAACGTGCAGGTTTCAGACAAAAAAGTGTTGAAGGAAAAGAGCACCTATGAACTTTTGCTTTTCGCACAGCAAAACGGTTTGCAGGAAGTTTTGATTGTATATCAAAACGATGGCAAGTATGCCGAAGAAATAAAAAAACGAATAGAAGCTTCCATAGAGCTTGAAATTTCAGAGAAAGATGGGCAGTAATTTCGAATTTGTAAATCCGCAGTTTTTCTGGTTGTTTCTTATACTTCCAGTGCTTGTGCTTTGGTATTTATGGAAGCGGAAACAGCAAACAGCTTCCCTCAAAATATCAAGTATTAGCGGTTTTAAATCTAGTAGAAATTGGTTGGCTAGATTAAAGCCATTACTTTTCGTACTTCGCCTATTGGCGCTTTCAGCTTTAATTATTGCAATGGCACGCCCAAGAACCGTTGATGAATCCACTAAAACCAAAACCACTCGCGGAATTGATATCGTGATGGCAATAGATGTTTCAGCAAGTATGCTTGCGCGTGATTTAAAACCAAACCGATTAGAAGCATTGAAAACAGTGGCAGCAAGATTTATAAACGGACGCCCAAATGACCGAATTGGCTTGGTGGAATACGCAGGGGAAAGTTACACCCGCACACCATTGACGAGTGATAAAACTATCGTGCTTTCGTCCCTAAAAAGTATAACCTACAATACAACTATTGAAGGTGGAACGGCAATTGGTTCTGGATTGGCAACGGCCGTAAACCGATTAAAGGAAAGTCGAGCAAAGAGCAAAGTGATTATTTTGTTGACGGACGGGGTGAACAACTCAGGTTTCATCGATCCAAAAATAGCGAGCGAGCTAGCAGTGGAATTCGGTATTAAGGTTTATACCATCGGAATTGGTAGCAACGGAATGGCAATGTCGCCCATTGGAATTCGTCCCGATGGCGGTTTTCAATACGGAAACGTTCAGGTTGAAATTGATGAAGCCTTGCTAAAAGAAATTGCAGCCAAAACTGGTGGACAGTATTTCCGCGCAACGAGCACTACCAAACTGGAACAGATTTACGAAGAAATAAACAAACTGGAAAAAACAGACATTGAAGAATTCAAATACACAAACTACAACGAAATGTTTCGTCCTTGGGCAATATTCGCCTTGGTTTTAATTGCGTTTGAATTTTTGTTGCAAACTACCATATTTAAAGGATTTTTATAAAAATGTACCAATTAGAGCAACCCATATACTTCTACATTCTTTTCGCCATTCCGGTGATAGTGGTGCTATTTATAATGGTTTTGGTTTGGAAAAAAACAGTCCAAAAACGGTTTGTTGACAAAGAACTTTTGAAAAAATTGAGCCCTAACCGCTCACTTTTTAAATCTATTTTGAAAGTATTGGTGCTCTGTTTGGCCATAGCCTGTTTGAGTTTTGCTTTGGTAAACCCAAAAATAGGAACCAAGTTAGAAACCGTGAAACGCGAAGGCGTTGATATTGTTTTTGCATTGGACGTTTCAAAAAGTATGTTGGCCGAAGATATTGCCCCAAACCGACTAGAAAAGTCAAAACAACTTATCACCCAAATTATAAATAGCTTAGCGGGCGATAGAATAGGAATTATTGGTTACGCAGGAAGTGCTTTTCCACAAGTACCAATAACCACAGATTTTTCTTCTGCAAAACTATTTTTAAATGGAATGAACACTGATATGGTTTCTTCGCAGGGAACGGCCATTACCCAAGCAATTAAGCTAGCTGAAACATTTTATGACGATGAAGGACAAAAAAACCGTGTGCTGTTCATAGTTTCCGATGGCGAGGATCACGAAGGCAACATTTCAGATATTGCTGAGGAAGCCGCAAAAAAAGGAATCCGTATTTTTACCATTGGCGTTGGAACTTTGGAAGGCGGCCCCATTCCTATAAAGGAAAATGGTGTCCTGCAATATTACAAACGCGATCAAAACAACGAGCAGGTCATTACACGTTTGGGCGAAGAAACCCTGATAGAAATTGCCAAAGCTACTAATGGTGAGTATATTGATGGCTCAAATACAAAAGCTGTTGTAGATCAGGTAAAAGCCATTTTGAACGGTATGGACAAAAAAGAATTTGAAGCGAAACAATTCACAGACTTTAAAGATCAATTTCAATGGTTTTTGGCTGGGGCATTGTTTTTGTTGATATTGGACGTATTCCTTTTGGAAAGACAAACCGCTTGGTTAAAACGTTTGAATTTATTTAATGAAAAAAGAAAATAATGAAAATTTCTGAAGTAAAAAATATAAAACATCAAATTGATAGCGCCATATTAGTGGTGGTGGTGATGCTTTCATTTTCTACTTTCGCCCAACCACAACAATCAAAAAAGCAGAAAAAAGAATTAAAAGCCGCCCAGAATTTTTTGAGTGAAGCCCAACAATCGCTTCAGAAGAATGAATTTCCAGTTGCGGAAGCCGATTACCGTCAAGCCATTTCATTAAACCCAAAAAGCGAAACCGCAAAATACAATTTGGGGACAGCTTACTACGGAAAAGAAAAAAACGCAGAGGCCATGCTTCGTTTTAAACAAGCTGCTTCATCTGCAACTGATAAAGCAGAAAAGCACAAGGCATTCCATAATTTAGGGAATACCTTTATGAACGAAAAAAATTATTCTGAAGCCGTGGAAGCTTATAAAAACGCCCTTCGGAATAATCCTAATGATGACGAAACGCGATACAATTTAGCGTTGGCAAAAGATATGTTGGAGAAAAATCCGCCACCACCACAAGATAAAGACGATAAAAATAAAGATAAGAACAAAGACAATAAGGACCAGGATAAGAAAGATCAACAAGATAAACAGGACAAAAAAGATCAAGGCGATAAGGGCGATCAAAAAGACGATAAGGATAAAGGCGACCAAAACCAGGATAAAAAAGAAGGCGATAAAGACAAAGACACAGGAAAACCTGACAAGCCAAAAGATGAAGAAGGAGACAAACCCCAACAACAGCAGCCTGTTCCCGGACAGCTTTCACCCCAACAAGTGAAAAGTCTTTTGGAAGCGATGAACAACGAAGAAAAAAAGACACAGGAAAAGATAAACGCCGAAAAACAAAAAGGTTCAAAAGTGAAAACGGATAAAGATTGGTAGCTTATGAAGACGAAGAATTTTTTATTCCTTTTAGTGTTTGTGTTGTGCAGTATTGCTGCCACGGCTCAGGTTCAGTTTGATGCTAAGGTTAGTAAGAAAAGACTTGGTATAAACGAACGCTTGCGGATTGATTTTGAAATGAACCAAGATGGTGACAATTTTAGACCGCCAAGTTTTGATGGCTTTCGCGTAGTTGGAGGGCCCAATCAATCTATAAGCAATTCTTGGATAAATGGTAAAAGAAGCTTTTCAAAAACATATTCCTATTTTTTAGCGCCACAAACTCGTGGAAAAGTTACTATTGCGCAAGCCACTATTGAAATAGAAGGCGAAACCTACAAAACCCTTCCGGTTGAGGTAGAGGTTACCGCCGCCGTTGACGTTCCAAAAGACGGAAATAATGCAGATTTTGTTGCGAGTGAGAATGTACATTTGGTTGCGGAAGTTTCCAACGCGAATCCATATTTAAATGAAGCTCTTACGGTTACCTATAAATTATACGTTTCACACGATGTGAGCATTACCAGCCAGTGGCGCGAAATAGACACTCCAAAATACGCCGATTTCTGGAGCCAGAATATTGACAATCAAAACAATTTTAAGGTTTATGAAGGAAAATACAACGGAGAAGATTATCGCTACGTAGTTTTAAGAACTACAGTACTTTACCCCCAAAAAACTGGTGAGCTTGAAATAGAACCTCTTACACTGGATATTCCCATAGACGTTCAGGGAAACCGCCGCGATATTTTTGGGCGACGGGTAATGGAGCGTGTTAACAAAACTATTTCAGCGGGGAAACGAACCATAAATGTAAAACCCCTTCCGCTAGAAGGAAAACCAGATGGATTTAATGGTGCTGTAGGCGATTTTGCTTTTGATGTTACCACCAATAAAACCAAGTTAAACGCTAATGAATCTATGCAGCTAGATGTGAAGGTTTCAGGCAAAGGGAATTTAAAATTATTCACTGCCCCAACCATAAAACTTCCGAACACACTTGAGGTTTATGAGCCAGAGCACAACGAAAACGTTAACACAACAGTTGCTGGTATGCAAGGTTCTATAACAGATTCCTATACAATTGTTCCACAATTTAAAGGAACCTACCCGGTTAATCCAATCACATTTTCATTTTTCGACCCTAGCATTGAAAAGTACAAAACAATCACTTCAAAAGAATTTACGATTGAAGTTGAAAATGGGCCTATAAGTGCTGCAACTGCAAATAACAATTCAAACGATACAAAAAAGCAAGTTGTTCTTTCAAAAGACAATTTCAAATACCTAAAATTAGATGCCAATTTAGAACCCATTGCGCAGGAACCTTTCTTTAAATCTGCTTTGTTTTGGTCCCTTTTGGGTGGGCCATTCCTTTTGATACCTCTATTTATTCTCGCTGGAAAAAAACGCAAGCAACGTTTAAACGATGTGGAAGGGAACAAACTTCGCCGTGCAAACAAGCTTGCCAAAAAATACCTATCAGAAGCAAAACGAAATATATCAAACCCCGTCGCATTTTATGAATCTATGGAAAGAGCACTTCATAATTATTTGAAAGCAAAGCTTAATATTGAAACCTCGGAAATGGAAAAAAGTCATATTTCCAGATTGTTGTCGGAGGGAAATGTAGAGGCAACCACAGTGGAAAATTTCATCGAGTTGCTGAAAAGCTGTGAATATGCAAGATATGCTTCTTCTTCAACCACTTCGGTGCAACAAGATTATAACAAAGCCTCAGAAGTTATTTCAACCATAGATAAACAACTACAGTAAAATTGATGAAGATGAAAAAGCTACTGTACCTATTGATTTTATTAGTTTCTTTCTCCAGCATCGGACAGAACGAAAATCTTTTTGACCAAGGAAAGGAACTTTATAAAAACGGAAAATACCAACAGGCCATTACTACTTGGATGCAGATTTTGGACAATGGCCAGCAATCTGCCGAGTTGTATTTCAATCTGGGAAATGCACAGTATAAACTGAACCATATTGGTCCAAGTGTATATTATTATGAAAAAGCACTTCAGCTTTCACCAAATGATGCCGATATAAAAAACAACCTTGCCTTTGCTGAAAATGCACGTATTGATTCCATAGAACCCTTACCACAGACGATTTTTTCAAAATGGTACAAAAGCATTTCTGGCATTTTTACTTTTAATAGTTGGGCTCTTTTGTCGATTGCTTTTTCTATCTTTTTTGTGGTGTTATTCCTTTTTTATTACTTCGCTTTTTCTGAAAAAAGAAAACGGTTGCTCTTTGTGAGTTCAATGTTTACAGGATTTTTATTGGTCGCGACTTTAGCAATGTCTTTTTTGACCTATGACGATTATTCAAAAAACCAACCAGCAGTTATTTTTGCAAACGAGGTTGATGTAAAGACTGAACCTTCTATGGGTAGTAACATAGCCTTTACACTTCATGAAGGTACCAAAGTGCAGATTTCTGCACAGGATGGCAATTGGTACAGAATAAGTTTGGCGGACGGAAAAGATGGTTGGATTCCCGCTACAGATTTAAAGCAGCTTTAGGAATTAATATTTAGTTAACAGGAAGTTAAGCAAATTCTGTTATTTTTGCTTTTCTTAAAAAATATACACTTGCGTTTAACCAGTATTCTTCTTTTGATAGTATTTACAAGTTTTCTTGTAACACCTGCTATTATAAGCCTTTCAGGGAATCAAGCTGATGTTTCTACCTTTTTTTCAGTGAACGAGGAAGAAAATTCAAACAAAATGCCTAAACCCAATTTTGTTTTCGATATTAAAAAAATTCAATCTAATTGTGATAGCATAAAACTTCTGCAAAAACAGAGAAACCAAGATGGTTTTCAAATTGAACGTTATTCCAATGTCTTTCTAGAAGTTATTTCGCCGCCTCCGCGTTTAGCGTAACATTTCCCTAAAAACATTTTTAAATAGTTTTCCAAAAACATTTCCGTGGCATCGGTCACAGGAAATGATGTGTCAATTTTATTGACTTTGGGGACAATTCATATAATTACAATAAAAAAATCATATTATGAAAGCACATACATTTGAAACCCAGGCAACAATGACGCCTGAAAAAGCCCTTCAATATTTAAAGGAAGGCAATATTCGTTTTCAAAATAATTTAAAAGCAAACCGTAATCTATTGGAGCAAGTAAATGATACTAGCGATGGACAATTTCCGTTCGCCACCATTTTGAGCTGCATAGATAGCAGGGTTTCCGCCGAACTTATTTTTGACCAAGGTCTTGGTGATATTTTTAGCGTACGTATAGCGGGCAATTTTATAAACGAGGACATCTTAGGAAGCTTAGAATTTGCTTGCAAACTGGCGGGATCAAAAATTGTTTTAGTGTTAGGACACACAGCCTGTGGCGCAATAAAAGGAGCTTGGGACGATGCAAAAATGGGTAATTTAACTGCAATGATAAGTAAAATTAAACCTGCTGTAAAAGCCGTGCAAGAACCTAAAGATGAAAGCCTGCGAAATTCAACTAACAGTGAATTTGTGGATGCTGTTTCTGAAACAAATGTCCATTTGGCCATTGCCAATATCCGTTCCAAAAGCCCTATTTTAAAGGAAATGGAAGATAATGATGAAATACAGAT
Source organism: Aequorivita sp. (assembly GCA_020435865.1). Classification (GTDB taxonomy): domain Bacteria; phylum Bacteroidota; class Bacteroidia; order Flavobacteriales; family Flavobacteriaceae; genus Aequorivita. Next base: position 7,457 of record JAGQYZ010000086.1, read on the forward strand.
TTATGGCGGAATGTATGATATTAATAATGGTGAAGTAACCTTTTTTCACGAATAAAACTACTTAAAACATGACAAAAAATATATTCTCACATTTTAGAGGCAATCTTTTCGGTGGAATTACAGCTGGAATCGTTGCCCTTCCATTGGCACTTGCTTTTGGTGTACAATCCGGCCTTGGACCCGATGCCGGATTATACGGCGCAATTTTCATTGGTTTCTTTGCTGCACTTTTTGGAGGAACCAACACCCAAATTTCAGGGCCAACAGCGCCAATGACAGCCGTTTCCATGGTTATGATTGCTGGGATTATTGCAGCAAACAATGGCGATGTACAACAGGCACTACCCTACATTTTGCTTGTCTTTTTATTAGCTGGCTTAATGCAGATTTTATTAGGAATAACTGGTATAGGAAAATACATAAAATACATTCCATACCCAGTTGTTTCAGGGTTTATGACAGCAATTGGTGTCATTATTCTCATAACACAATTGCTTCCCGTGCTTGGCTATTATACCGAAGAAGACACCACTTTCATTGAAACCTTCAAGCCAAAGGCCGAAGAAGTAATGATGACTAAAATCCTACAGGATGAAGCAGGTGAAGGTATTTTGGTTCTTGAAGATTTCAAAGAAACCATAAACCGTTCTGAACAAATTTCGGAAGAAGAAATTCTTCAAGAAGCAAAAATTCTTGCAAAAGCTGAAAATTCTGGTGTGGCTGGAGCCATAAAAGCCCTTCCTAGGGCAATTTCAAACATTAATTGGTTGGAATTTATTTTGGCCTCGCTAACCATTTTGATTATTTATGGATTTAAAAAAATTACCACTAAAATACCCAGCACTCTGGTGGCGCTGCTTGTAGTTTCTGTTGGTGCATATCTTCTAAAGTTAGATTATCAGCCAATAGATCAGATTCCAGGAGGATTTCCAATTCCAAATCTGGATATGTTCAGCGAATTTCAGTTTGGAAAAATTTCGCCTTATGTTTTTACAGCATTAACACTTGCTTTTTTAGGAAGTATTGACTCATTGTTAACCTCTGTGGTTGCAGATAATATGACGAAAACCAAACATAAACCAAACCAAGAACTGATAGGGCAAGGAATAGGGAACAGTGTAGCCGCAATTTTTGGCGGAATTCCTGGGGCCGGTGCAACCATCCGTACAGTTGTAAATATTAATGCGGGAGGAACCACAAAACTTTCTGGTATGATTGCTGCAATTTTATTGTTGGTCATTTTACTAGCTTTAGGACCTGTGGCTTCACAAATTCCAGCAGCCGTGCTTGCAGGTATTTTAATAACGGTAGGTATTGGCGTAATGGATTATAAAGGACTAAAAGCAATCCCTAAAATGCAGAAAGCCGAAGTAATCATTATGATCGTGGTTTTGCTTCTTTCCGTATTTTGGAACTTGGTGTATGCTGTGGGAATTGGACTTGTTTTGGCTTCTATCATTTTTATGAAGAAAATTGGAGACCTTACCGCTGACCAATCTAAAGTTGTTCCTTTAAAAAATGCTGATGAACTTAGCATGGTTTGGAGCGATGAATTAAATTTTCCTGAAAAGCTTAAGGAAGAAGTTTTTATAAAACGTTTGGAAGGCCCATTATTTTTTGGATATACGTCCGATTTTCAAAAGCTCGCAAACGAAATTCCCGATACAGCAACCCACGTAATTATACGAATGGGAAAAACACCATACATAGATCAATCTGGTCTCTATGCTATGGAAGAAGTGTTAATGAATATTTCAAGAAAAGGTATTACGCCTATATTTGAAAATCTTCAAGCACAGCCACGAGTAATGATGGAAAAGATAGATATTATTCCAGATCTGGTTCCAAAAGAACTAGTTTTTACAGACTTTAAAGAGGCCGTAAAATATGCTCGTGACAACGTAAAGAACGTTGTATAAAAATAAAGCTACTCTGTGGGAAGCCTCGTTTCGGCGGGGCTTTCTTCTGGAGTAACATCAGTTTCATTACTGTTTAAAGCATCAACTTTTTTCATTATTTCTGGCAACACTGCCGGCGCAATACTTGCCACTGGGCCATAAAGCACAGACGATTCCCGTTTTGCTTCAGTAAGAATTCTATAATTTTCTGAAGCAGCTACAAACATAAAAAACACACTTATTAAAAAAGCGAATTTCAATACATTGAAAACACCTCCAAAAATCTTGTTGAAAATACCCAACATTGCAAAATCTGCTACTTTCGTTAAAATTCTTCCCATCAAGCCAAAAAGTAACATGATTAAGAAAAAGGTCATTAAAAAAGATGCTATACGGGTTAAATCTTCACTCCAGTCAAACCATTTTTCAATATAAACCCTTACATAATCTGAAAAGTACATAGCGCAGTAAACGCCAACCACCAAACCGATTAAAGAGGCGAGTGACCGTAATAACCCTTTTTTAAAGCCAACAAAAAAAGCGATGATGAAAATAATTCCAAGGACAATGTCTATTGTGTTCATTAACTGAAAATTTCACTAAATATAGCACTTTCTGAACAGACATTTAATTTCCACATTCTTGAACAATCCTTTATGAATTTGTTACTTGCAATTTGGAATTTGAAACCCGTATCTTTGCAAACTAATTTATTTTGAAAAATGGCGCGCGACGAACAATTAAAAGAAAGATGGGAAGCAGTAGTAAAAATGCTGGGCGCCCGTTTTGCTGATGACCAAATTTTGGATTTGGATGCCATTATTTATTTAATAGGCGTTCAGGAGTTGGGCCAACTTCATCGAAAGTTTAAAAAAGACGAAAAGCTAAACCTAATGCACATAGCCATTTGCCGTCTTTTGGAGCCTTATGGCTATTATGAGTTTGATTATTATGACGAAGAAAGTTGGCCACACTACAAAGTTTTGGAACAATTGCCACCGCTGAAAGCTGGTGAACAAAGTGTTTTGATGAAAGAGGCTATCGTGCAGTATTTTGTAGAAAAGGAAGTGATTAACTAAAATATTTTTCCGTAGAAAATATAGTAATGATAGAAACAATAAAAAAACACATTGCCGAAGTACAGGCATTTTCTTCTACCAAAAAAGAGGAAATAGAAAACTTCCGCATAAAATATTTAGGCAAAAAAGGATTGTTAAATGACTTTTTCGCTGAGTTTAAAAACGTGGCAAACGACCAAAAAAAGGAATTTGGGCAGGTTATAAATTCACTTAAAAAAAGTGCTGAGGATAAGGTAAATGAACTAAAAGAATCTTTAGAGAACAAAGAGGAAACTAAAGGTATTTATGGCGATCTTTCCCGTCCAGGCGAAGTAATTCCGTTGGGTTCTCGCCATCCTATTTCCATCGTCAAAAATAAAATTATCGATATCTTTTTGCGCATTGGTTTCAACGTTTCCGAAGGTCCCGAAATGGAGGACGATTGGCACAACTTTACCGCATTGAACCTTCCCGAATATCACCCAGCGCGCGATATGCAGGACACCTTTTTCATTCAAACCAACCCCGATGTTTTGTTGCGTACGCACACATCTTCGGTTCAGGTTCGTTATATGGAAAACAACAAACCGCCAATCCGTACCATTTCACCGGGTAGAGTTTATAGAAATGAAGCCATTTCAGCGCGTTCGCACTGCTTTTTCCACCAAGTGGAAGGTTTGTATGTGGACAAAGGCGTAAGCTTCGCAGATTTAAAACAAACGCTGCAATATTTCACTACGGAAATGTTTGGAAAATCTAAAATTAGGCTTCGTCCATCCTATTTTCCTTTTACAGAACCTAGCGCTGAAGTTGATGTTTACTGGGGATTGGAAACCGAAGCGGATTACCGAATTACCAAAGGAACAGGCTGGCTAGAAATTGGCGGCTGCGGAATGGTTGATCCGAACGTTCTTAAAAACTGTGGCATCGATCCAGAGGAATATTCTGGTTTTGCCTTTGGCGTGGGTGTTGACCGTATCGCGATGCTGTTGCACCAAATTCCAGATATTAGAATGTTTAGTGAAAACGATGTTCGCTTTTTGGAACAGTTTAAAAGTGTGCTGTAAGTTTGTGTCTTTAAGCAAAAACCACATTTAAATATTTTTGCTATGAAAAAATACTTTGTTATCGCATTATTGGTTATTGTTGCGCTTGTCGTGATTTATTTGACCTTTATAATTGCCTACATTAAAATAATGATTGGTTGCATTTTGCTGGGAATTTCGGCCATCGCACTCTTGGCAGTTTGGATTATGTGGAAAATTGAAGACTGATTTATGCGAAAGGATATCGAAATACCACAAGCCAAAAACGTATACATTGTTGCCGTAAAGGAATGGGATAAAGATTTTACCGGCCAGCAATGGAATATTTATTTGGTAAATGATCGTGAAGATGAAATTACCACGGTTTTAGTGATGTCGCGTGGTAAAAGTGAAGACCGGAAAACCTCAACCTTGCGCCACTGTTTGGGAAATATGAAGCCAAAAACCACTGCCAAAGTAGAATTTATTCCTACCGAAGTTTTGGGTTTTACCAACGAATATTTACTCACTTTTTTTGCTGAAAATAAACTCTTTGAACGCAAATTCATTTTTGAGCCAAATAGTATTTCTGAAGAAAATGTAGTTGACCTTCCGGTTTTGGAAAACGAAGGAATTTTGGCAAAATAATTTTTGTGATGCTAAAAGTTGAAATAGATTCCTTTTCCTATTCTGAAAAAACCATTTTAAACGACATTCATTTCACGCTAAAATCTGGTGAATACCTAAGCATTCTTGGTGAAAGCGGCTGTGGAAAATCTACACTTTTACATCTTGTTTATGGTTTGCTCCATTTGGAAAACGGCGCTATTTTTTACAATGAAAAAAAACTGCTCGGCCCAACCAAAACCCTAATTCCTGGAGAACCACTTATGAAGCTCGTGGCTCAGGAATTCAATATTATGCCGTTCACAACCGTTGCCGAAAATCTGGGTTCGCATCTATCCAGATTAGACGAAGAAAAAGATGAAAAGCGTATTGACGAACTGTTGGAAGTTGTGGAAATGAAGGCTTTCAAAAACACAGTGGTAAAAAACCTCAGCGGTGGACAAAAACAGCGAGTAGCATTGGCTAAAGCCTTGGCAAACGAGCCCGAGGTGCTTTTACTGGACGAACCTTTCAGCAATATTGATGTTTTCAGAAAAAATAAATTACAGCGAAAAATCTTTAATTATCTAAAAGAAAATAATATTAGTTGCATAACTGCAACTCACGATAGTGGAGAAGCTTTGGCGTTTTCAGATCATATTTTAATGCTGAAAGATGGCTCCAAAGAACTATTCGGAACGCCGGAATTTATTTATAAGAATGTTGCAACCGAATATCAGGCAGGTTTTTTTGGTGAAGCCAATCTGCTTCCAAAAAACCTTTTTTCTTCAGAAGAAACTTTAGAAGAAAAGGTCATTTTTCCACATCAATTAGAAATTTCCGAAGAAAAAACGAAACTTGAAGTGATTGTAAAAAAATGTTACTTCAAAGGAACCCATTTTTTGGTTGAAGCAAAATTTAAAAATAAAACCATATTTTTCAACAGCTCTATTCACTTAAAAAAAGGCAAGGTATGTAATTTGAGGATTTCAGAAAATGATTAAACCACAACTATCATTTTCCCTTTGTTTTTTCCATCAAACAAGTCAATAAAAGCCTGCGGAATATTTTCAAAACCTTCAACAACCGTTTCCATATACGTAAGTTTATCTTCCTCCATCCACTGCGCTAATCGTCTTTGGGCGGGACCAAAATCTTTTACAAAATCTCGCACCGTGAAACCCTGCATCAAAATACTATTTTTAATCAAAGTAGTTTCAACCCTTGGCCCAGTTGGTATTTCGGTATCGTTATAAGTAGAAATAGCGCCACAATTTACCACTCTTCCATATTTGTTCATATTCATTAAGGCAGCGTCAAGAATTTCGCCGCCCACATTATCAAAATACACATCAACGCCATCGGGACAGGATTCAGCAATTGCCTTTTTCATATTGTCAGTGGTTTTATAATTAATGGCTGCATCAAAACCAAATTTCTCTTGGATTCGGTCTATTTTTTCTTCGCTTCCTGTAATTCCAACAACACGACACCCTTTAATTTTCCCTATTTGCCCAACCACACTTCCTACTGCTCCCGCGGCTCCAGAAACCAAAAGCGTTTCTCCTTTTTCAGGTTTTCCAATTTTTTTCAAGCCCAAATAGGCTGTAATTCCCGTTAATCCCAAAATGCCCAAATAGGCTTTCAGTGGTACTTTTTCATTATCCACTTTATTCAATCCATTCCCGTTTGAGGTTTGAAATTGTTTCCATTGAAGCATTCCGTTAACAAAATCGCCTTTCTTGAAATTTTTGTTTTTGGATTCTATAACCTCAGCAATAATGCCAGATTCTAAGGGCTCACCAACTTTAAATGGTTCTATATATGATTTTTCATCGCGCATTCGTCCGCGCAAATAGGGATCTACTGAAACGTATTTGGCTTTCAATAATATTTCACCTTCTTTTGGTTGTGGCTTTTCTTCTTTAATTAATTCAAAATCTTTTAGGGAAGGTTTTCCTTTTGGGCGAGTTTTTAGTAAGATTACTTTGTTCATTGATGCAAGTTTTTTCACTTTTATAAAATTAAAACATAAAAAGGCAAATGCCCCTAAACCCAAATTTATTTATGAAAAGAATAACAAAGTTGGATTTTTAAATCATTATTGTATTAATAAATTATATTTACTTAAACAATTTTCAATGAATAAGAATATCCGCCATCTTCAACCAGTAGCATCTATCAAAATTGTTTCTGCCATTATACTTTCCCTATTTTCTGTTTATCTATTTTTTGAAGGAACTTTGTTTGGCCTTATTCTATTGGGGGCCGCTCTTAAACTGTCACTTCGTGAGGGCTTTGAGCTTAATTTGGAAGAAAAAAAGTATCGGAATATGTATTCCATTTTTGCAATAAATTTTGGTATCTGGAAAAAATTACCAGAAATAGAATACATTTCTGTATTTAAGACCATTAAAAATAGTAGAGCTCGTGTAATTACAGCAGAAGCAAACTTAGGTTTTGAAGTTTTTAAATTGAATTTATTTTATGGAAAAAACCAACATATTGAAGCTTATGTTACTGAAGAAATAGAAGATGCATTTACTGTCGCTAAACATATTGCTTCTGTACTAGAATTGGATATTCTAGATGCAACAAAACCAGAAAAGGAATGGATAAATATTACTTCACACTCGTGATTTTATAAATATTCCCATTAAGGTTAAATTCATCTTCCTTCTTTTTCCCAGAAAGAAGTATTCCCACTGGTGAGTTTAAAGCAATGCATAAATAATTCGTTTTTCCAATGAGGACACTTCCTATGGAAAGGCTTATGAAATACGTAAACTTATCTGTATAAACCAAGCTCCCCAAACGCGCATAATCTGAAGTTGCATTTACATCAATTTTTTTGAGAAGTGGAACTATTTTTTCAATTTCCTGTAGCTGCTTTCCAGCATTTTCACGGTCAATTTGAAGCATTGCCCGCCCAGTTTCGTGTTTATCGCCGCTACTGCTTTTGGATTCTTCAAGTAAAGATTCCTCAATATCTGTAATGGCTTGTTTTATTTTTGAATAACGGGCGTCAACCTGTTTTTGGCAGTGTTGCAACAATTCGGTTTTAATTTCTACTGCGGTCATTACTTCTTTTTCGTTTTCTTTTTATCTTCCTTGGGTTCCTGTTTTTGCAATGTAAAAGGACCATAATAACGCATTTGGCGGACGATCCATTGTGTTCGCCCTGCAACATAAGGTCCAGGAGGATTGGCCCTATATCGCTGTGGACTTGGCAAAATTGCGGCAATAGCTGCGGCATTTTCAATCCGAAGGTTTTTAGCCGATTTTTTAAACCAATATTGAGAAGCCGCTTCGGCACCAAAAACGCCATCGCCCATTTCTACGCTGTTTAAATATACTTCCAAAATACGTTCCTTGCTCCAAAGCGTCTCAATCAAAAGGGTGAAATAAGCCTCCATTCCCTTTCGGAACCAAGTTCGGCCTGGCCATAAAAAAGCATTTTTAGCCGTTTGCTGGGATATAGTGCTACCGCCGCGGAGTTTCTTTCCTTTTTCATTATTTTCCAAAGCCTTTTCGATAGCTTTTCTGTCAAAACCGCTATGGCTTAAAAAAGTTTGGTCTTCGGCACAAATTACTGCAAGTTGCAAATAGGGTGAAATTTCTTCAATAGGAACCCAATCATGGCGTGTTTGGTATTTTTCGCCTCCTTCAATGGATCGAATTGCCATTAATGGCGTATAAGGCACCGGAACGAATTTATAGATAAGCACCCATGAAACTGTGAGCCCAATGAACCAGAGGAAAAATTTTAAAAAGAATTTGAATATTTTCTTAATCATATAATGTAGCTAATTGTTTCCCGATTGAACTACCAATGGCAACGCCCATTCCGCCAAGCCTAACACCACAAAAAATGTTTTCTGAAACAATTTTTACAATTGGTTTTTTCTGTTTTCCAATTCCCATAATGCCGCTCCAGCGATGTTCAATTTCAAAAGACTGGTTGGGTAAAATTACAGTTTTAAGCAATTGCTCCAATTTGGTTTGAACCAATTGTGTCAGTTCCATTTCGGTAGTTTCCTCTGCTCTAAAATCGAGGTTTCTTCCACCGCCAAAAAGAATTCTATTTTCAATATTTCTAAAATAATAATAGCCTTTGTCCAAATGGAAAGTTCCTTTTATGTGAAGGTTTTTAATGGGTTTTGTTACCAAAACCTGTGCTCTTGCAGGTTTTACATCTTCACGTAAAAATTGTTTTGCAAAACCGTTCGTGGCAATAAATACTTTTTTTACTGAAATGTCTTCGGAAGAATTTATTTGAAGTGAAACAGATTCCCCATTGTCTGCAATAGTCGTTATTTCCGAAG
>JAGQYZ010000086.1:16541-20833 GCA_020435865.1 Aequorivita sp.
TTCAGCAATTCATTTACATAAGTAATCTGTGATTTACAGGTTTCAAAAAGTTCAATGTCTGCAGAAGTAAAAAGTTCGTAGCCACCATATTCTTTATAATCGAGCTGTTCGTCGCCTAATATCTTCCGAAGTAATTTTAAACCTTCCACTCTATTTTTTACAAGTTGGATGACTTCTTCTTCGGAATGGTTTTTTAAATCTTCCAATATTTCAGAAATGCTTCCAAAACAAGCAAATCCGGCATTTTTAGTACTGGCGCCACTGGGAAGCACACCCCGTTCAAAAACCACAATTTTGCTTTTGGGATGCTTTTTGCGAAGCGCTAAAGCACAGTTCAGACCAACTATTCCGCTACCAATTACAGCAAAATCGATGTTTGAAAGCCAGGTTTTATATTCCCAAAAACTTAAATTCATTTTAAATGAAATAATAAGTTAATATATAAATTCCAAAACCAAAAAAAGCACCAAGTTCCATTAAATTATTTTTTGGAATTTGGTGCCTATTATTTAAAGCTTAAAAACTTTACTCCTCTTCGGGTTCGTTCATTTTAAAAGTATTCATGAATGCCGTTGTGTAATTGCCCGCAACATAATCCGGTTCATCCATCAACTGGCGATGAAACGGTATTGTCGTCTTTATGCCTTCAATCACAAACTCATCCAAGGCACGTTTCATTTTGTTGATTGCTTCCTCACGGGTTTGTGCGGTAGTAATGAGCTTTGCAATCATTGAATCATAATTCGGTACAATTGTATAGCCCGCATAAACGTGTGTATCCAAACGAACGCCGTGGCCTCCAGGTGCATGTAAAACCGTAATTTTTCCTGGTGAAGGGCGAAAATCATTATACGGATCTTCTGCGTTTATTCTACATTCTATAGCGTGAAGCTGTGGTGTATAGTTTTTTCCAGAAATCGGCACTCCAGCAGCTACTAAAATTTGTTCGCGGATAAGATCGTAATCTATAACTTGCTCCGTAATTGGATGCTCAACTTGAATACGTGTATTCATTTCCATAAAGTAGAAGTTTCGGTGTTTGTCTACCAAAAATTCTATGGTTCCTGCGCCTTCGTATTTTATGAATTCTGCAGCTTTTACAGCTGCAAGCCCCATATCGTTACGAAGTTTTTTCGTCATAAATGGGCTTGGCGTTTCCTCTGTAAGCTTTTGGTGGCGACGTTGAATGGAACAGTCGCGCTCGCTTAAATGGCAGGCTCTTCCAGAACTATCACCCACGATTTGAATTTCGATATGGCGTGGCTCTTCAATGAGCTTTTCCATATACATTCCGTCATTTCCAAAGGCTGCTGCAGCTTCTTGACGTGCGCTATCCCATGCTTTTTTAAGCTCGTCTTTTTTCCAAACGGCGCGCATTCCTTTTCCACCACCCCCTGCAGTGGCTTTTAGCATTACGGGATAGCCAACTTCTTCAGCTAACTTTTCACACTTTTCGTAAGATTCAATAATGCCATCACTTCCAGGAACTGTTGGCACACCAGCAGCTTTCATTGTGGCTTTCGCGGAAGCTTTGTCGCCCATACGCTCAATCATTTCTGGAGAAGCGCCAATAAATTTTATACCGTGCTCTTGGCAGATTTTTGAAAACTTGGAGTTTTCAGAAAGAAATCCGTAGCCTGGGTGAATCGCGTCTGCATTGGTAATTTCTGCAGCGGCAATAATATTTGACATTTTTAGATAGCTTAAATTGCTTGGCGGTGGTCCAATACAAACCGCCTCATCTGCAAAACGCACGTGAAGGCTCTCTGCATCTGCGGTTGAATAAACGGCTACAGTTTTAATGCCCATCTCACGACAGGTGCGTATAATTCGCAGTGCAATTTCGCCCCTATTTGCAATCAATATCTTTTTAAACATAACGTTTCCTTAAATAACAAATTCCAAAAAGCAAATTCCAAAAAAATGGAATTTGGGATTTGAGATTTGGGGTTTATACTAAGATGGATCTACTAAAAATAAAGGTTGGTCAAATTCTACAGGAGAAGAATCGTCCACCAAAACTTTTACAATTTTTCCAGAAACTTCACTTTCAATTTCGTTGAAAAGTTTCATTGCTTCAATCACACAAAGCACATCGCCTACATTTACAGTATTGCCAACCTCAACAAAAACGGGTTTGTCTGGGGAAGGTTTTCTGTAGAAAGTACCAATGATTGGCGACTTAATAGTTATAAATTTAGAATCTGTTCCTTCTGAAGGCGAATCGGTTGATGGAGCTGATTGCTGTGGAACTGCTGCTTGCGGTTGCATTTGCATTTGCGGTTGTGCCATTGCAGGCAATTGCTGAATATAGGTTGTTTCACCTTTATCGTCTTCAGATCCAGTTTTTATAGTAATCTTGATGTCTTCCGTTTCAAGTTTTACTTCGCTGGCACCGCTTTTTGCCACAAACTTGATCAAGTTTTGAATGTCCTTTAAATCCATATTAGAAAGTTTAGTCTTTTTAAAGTTGGTTAAAATTTATTTTGAATTGTAGGCCCATTTCAAGTAAACGGCACCCCAGGTAAATCCTCCACCAAAGGAGGCAAATATTAAATTATCTCCTTTTTTAAGTTGCTTTTCATAATCAGCCAAACACAGAGGTAAAGTTGCAGAAGTTGTGTTGCCGTATTTGTGTATGTTCATCATTACCTTTTCTTCGGGAAGTTTCATTCGCGAAGCTGCGGCATCAATGATCCGTTTATTGGCTTGGTGAGGCACGAGCCAATTTACGTCTTCTCCAGTAAGATTGTTTCGTTGCATCACTTTTTCACAAACATCTGCCATGTTTGAAACGGCAAATTTGAAAACCGTTTTGCCTTCTTGAAAAACGTAGTGTTGTTTATTGTTTACTGTTTCAATTGAAGCGGGAAGTAAAGATCCGCCGGCATCAATTTTAAGAAAAGGTCTGCCAACGCCATCTGTACGCAGATATTCATCTTTTACACCCAAGCCTTCTGTATTGGGCTCGAAGAGTACAGCTCCGCCTCCATCACCAAAAATGATGCATGTGGTTCTGTCTGTATAATCAATAATTGACGACATTTTATCTGCGCCAATTAGAAGCACTTTTTTGTATTTTCCGGATTCTATGTAGCGTGCTGCTGTTGACATTCCGAAAAGAAAACTAGAGCAGGCCGCAACCAAATCATAAGAAAAAGCGTTTACGGCACCAATTTGTGTAGCTACATATACGCCTGTTGCAGCAACGGGCATATCTGGCGTTGCTGTTGCCATAATTACCATATCAATTTCAGCAGGATCTGTGTTGCTTTTTTGGAGAAGGTCTTTTGCTGCTTGGATAGCAAGATAGGAAGTGCCTTTGTCTTTATCCTTTAATATCCTCCTTTCTTTAATTCCTGTTCTACTGGTGATCCATTCGTCATTGGTATCGACCATTGTTTCCAGAATTTTGTTGGAGAGAACGTAATCTGGAACGTAACTCCCTACAGCGGTAATAGCTGCCGTGATAGTATTCATAAAGCTGAATTAAAATTCACAAAAAAGACCAAAAATCTTTTAAAAAGAGTGAAAATTACTAAATTTTACTTGAAATTCGGCACTAATTAAGTTGTTTTTGACTTTTTGCAAAGTTGAAAAACAAAAAAACCCTCACGTTGCTGTGAGAGTTTTTTAGTAAAATATATAGAATTATGCTTCTACTTGCTCAGTTGCATCAATCACAACTTGACCACGGTAGTACATTTTTCCTTCGTGCCAGTGTGCTCTGTGGAAAAGATGCGACTCACCCGTTGTAGGGTCTGTTGCAAGTGTAGGGGCAGTAGCTTTGTAATGCGTTCTTCTCTTATCTCTTCTGGTTTTCGAGATTTTTCTCTTAGGATGTGCCATTGCTATTTATTATTTATCCGTTAATAGTTTTTTTAATGAATCCCATCGGGGATCTGTATTATCGTCTTGGGGCGTTTCCTTTTCGTCTATCGCTTTTGGACTTAGTTCTTCAAGTTTGTCGAGTATATCGCTTTTTAATGTTCCGTCTTTTACTCCAGGATGAATTCTTCGTGAAGGCATAGCCAGCACAATGGATTCATAAATGTATTGCTGGATATTCACTTCATAACTTCCATGTGGCAAAATGAGCAAATCTTCATTTTCATCATTATATTCCTCACCAAATTTTACTACAAATTGATAAGTCCCTGAAATCTCTTGATTAAAGAGTTCGTTTGTAATATCACAAGCAACATTTACGGTTCCATTAAATGTTAATGTGAACTCTAGCAACGTGCTCATTTTTTCCAGCAGTACATCGAGATTAATGGCAGCGTCATTAA
>JAGQYZ010000087.1 GCA_020435865.1 Aequorivita sp.
AAAGTTACTTTTTCAACAGTGTCAAAAATAATTTTAGCCCTATTCTTTAAGGATTCAAAGAGTAAATTATCAAAAGCATATCGACTAATCCCAAAACCTCCAAGTGGCAAGCTGGCTTTAAGTGGAAATCCTTTTGCATTGGTAATCTCAAATTTTGATATTTTTTTGGCACCCACTGAAAAAGGATCGATTCCCAAAGAATTTAGGTAGGGCAAAACTTCATTGCTCACATACTCTCCGCAAACTTTATGATGAGGATACTCATTTTTTTCTATCAAACAAACACTAAAATTATTAGTAGCCAGATGCAAAGCTGCGGTAAGCCCTGCTAGGCCACCACCGATTATTATAACGTCGCTTTTAGTTTTATTTGCCATCTTTGCTTTAAAGCTAAAAAAATCCCGACCAAAAGTAAGGTGCGGGATTTTTATAATAAATTTAAGTTTCTAACTATTCGCCTGCTTGCTGTCTAGCTTCATTCTTCATTTTTTCATTTGGAACGATTGCAAGGTTAACACGTCTATTTTTTGCACGGCCTTCTGCGGTTGTATTATCTGCTACCGGTGCGGTTTCTCCATACCAATTTGTTGTAAATCTTCCTGAACTTAACCCTTTGGTTTGCACAAAGTAATTAGTTACAGATTGAGCCCTATTTTTTGAAAGGGTCATATTCATTTCATCAGAACCAACACTATCTGTATGCCCTACAACAAGAACATCTGTATCTGGATATTCTCTCAATACATTTGCAAGTTTATCCAATGTAGCTTGTGATGCGGCATTTATATTATATTTAGCAGTATCAAAGTAAACACCACTGTTTTCGTCAAAAGTAACAACAATACCGTCATCAACTCTTTCTACTTGAGCGCCAGGAATTTCCTGCTCAATTTTTTGAGCTTGTTTGTCCATTTTGGCACCAATAAGTACACCGGCTCCACCACCTACAACACCACCAATTACTGCCCCTAACTCTCCATTTCCACCTTTACCTACATTGTTGCCAATAATGGCTCCAAGAATTGCGCCACCCGTAGCACCAATGACAGCACCTTTTTGTTTATTGTTTGCATTTTTGGTGGCTTCACAGCTACCAAGACTCATAACAAGGGTAAAAGCTAATGCTACTAAGGCGGTTTGTTTAAAAAATGTCTTCATAATTATTAGTCGTTTATTTTAGAAAAGTTCATATTTATTTTAAAAGGTTTGCCATCAAGGCTAACTGTCTGTTCCCAGCGCATAGACGAATCATTGAGCTGTGCCAATCGTAATCTAAACCCAACATTGGTATCAGATTTCCCTTTGGAATTGGTTGGTTTTAAAAGAAAATCATAAAGACCAGTAGATTGATCTATCTCTTGAATGGTAAAGATGAAATCACGCTGACCCGTTGGACATGACGAATTATCAATAGTGTAATTACCAGTATTATTGTTAGGAATAAAACGCCAAGTACTTCCTTCAAAACATTCTACGGAAGTGTCATTGAATAAGGTGACGTTAAAAGTTCCTGAAGAATCATATGAGATATTGTCGAGTGACCAATAACCTTTTATAACCTTTCTTGATTCTTGAACTGTTTTCGGTGTACCACAAGAAAATGCTGTGGCCGCAATTAGGGCCAAAATGAGGATTTTTTTCATAAATGATATAGTTTGAATTAAATAATAATTAAGTTGTCCTTTATTTTCTAAATAATCTTGAAAGTAAAGATAGTACAAGAAGCACTATAAAAATGTAAAAGATAATTTTTGCAATATCGGCCGCACCTTCTGCAATGCCACCAAACCCAAAAACTGCTGCAATCAATGCAATTACAAGAAAAATAACAATCCAACGTACCATAATGTTTGGTTTTAATGATTAGTATTTCACTAAAGTAAACAACAATTTTAACATTTGGATTCTCTTTATCTAAAGTTTAACAAGGAATGTTAAATTATTAGTAAGACAGCAAATCCAATAGGTTTTCTTTGAATTTTTTCTTAGGAAGATAGTCAGATTCTAAATTTGAAGCAAAAGGAATGGGCGTTTCTAAACTAGCAACTCTTTTAACTGGAGCGTCCAAATGTTTGAAACAGTTTTCCATTATTAATGCCGAAATATCTGAGGCAATCCCACCAAACATGGAGTCTTCTTGCAAAATAATTGCTTTTCCTGTTTTCTTTACGGAATTATATATTGCTTCAGTATCCAGTGGAATTAATGTTCTCAAATCAATCAAGTCTGCTTTAATGTTTTGTTCTTGCATTAAAGTTTCCAAAGCCCAATGCACTCCAGCTCCATAGGTAATAATAGTAACGTCTTTTCCTTCTTTTAAAAGGGATGCTTTTCCTAATGGTAGGGTGTAATAATCAGTTGGAACATCTTGGCGAATACTTCTGTAAAGCGCTTTGTGCTCAAAAAACATCACCGGATTTGGATCTTCAATACTAGTAGCCAATAAACCTTTGGCATCGTAAGGAAAAGCTGGATAAACAACTTTTAAGCCAGGGGTGTGCGTAAACCAAGCTTCATTTGTTTGGCTATGAAACGGTCCCGCTCCAACTCCTGCTCCACAAGGCATTCTCACTACTACATCTGCTTTTTCATTCCAGCGGTAATGACTTTTTGCCAAATAGTTTATTATTGGGTTAAAGCCCGAAGTGACAAAATCTGCAAACTGCATTTCCACTACAGCTTTAAAACCGTTTATAGAAAGCCCCATTGCTGCAGAGACAATGGCAGATTCACAAATAGGAGTATTGCGCACTCTGTCTTTACCAAATTTTTCAACAAAACCTTCCGTAATTTTAAAAACCCCGCCGTATTCCGCAACATCTTGTCCCATAATTACAAGATTGTCGTGACGCGCCATTGATTGTTTTAAACCTTGCGAAATAGCATCGATTAAACGGATATTTTCTTTTCCTAAATTTTCTTTAAATTCTTGATAATTAAATGCTTTGAATACATCATTTAACTCATTAGCTTCAGTAGATTCTATTTTTGGTTCTGAAAAAGCAATGTCAAGATTTTCATCAATTTCGTTCTTGAATTCATCTTTAAAATCCTGTATTTTTTCTTCAGAAAGAATACCTTCCCCAAGTAAGTAATTTTCAAAATTCAAAAGTGGATCGCGCAAGCCCCATTCGTCAATCAAATCGGCAGGGACATATTTAGTGCCGCTCGCTTCTTCGTGACCGCGCATCCTAAAGGTTTTGAACTCCAACAATACTGGACGTGGGTTGGTTCGCATACTAGCTACCAAATTTTTAAGTTTAGTATAAACTTCTAAAATATCATTGCCTTCAATAATGTGCGCTTCCATCCCGTAACCTTTTCCGCGATCAGCTATATTTTCACAATTATATTGTTCGTTCGTTGGTGTTGAAAGCCCATAACCATTATTCTCAATACAGAAAAGTACTGG
This sequence comes from Aequorivita sp., assembly GCA_020435865.1. Classification (GTDB taxonomy): domain Bacteria; phylum Bacteroidota; class Bacteroidia; order Flavobacteriales; family Flavobacteriaceae; genus Aequorivita. Next base: position 3,413 of record JAGQYZ010000087.1, read on the forward strand.
AAGTTGCCAAACCGAAGCAACGTTCAAAGCCTCGTGAATATCGCCTTCGCTTGTTCCGCCCTCACCCGTATATACAGCACAAACTTTATTATTTCCTTTTAATTTATTTGCCAAGGCAATTCCGTCAGCCACACCAAATTGAGGCCCCAAGTGCGAGATCATCCCAACAATATGGAATTCCTGCGTTCCAAAGTGAAAACTTCTATCACGACCTTTCGTAACACCGTTCGCCTTCCCCTGCCACTGCGAAAACAATCTGTGCAACGGAATGTCGCGCATGGTGAAAACCGCGAGGTTTCTATGCATTGGCAAAATGTATTCGTCTTTGTCCAAAACTGCTGTAATGCCTACTGAAATAGCTTCTTGCCCTATTCCACTGAACCATTTTGAAACCTTTCCCTGACGCAAAAGAATAAGCATTTTTTCTTCTATCATCCTTGGTTTCAGCATTCCTCGGTAGAGTTTTAGCAAAGTGCCATCGTCAATATCTTTACGGTTATAATTGAAAAAAATATGTGGCTTTGTTTCAGGTTTCATCTTAGAGTTTTTGCAGATTCAAAAGTAGAAAAAAACCCACAGCAATACGGATAATAAAACAAATTTTTGGCTGCGGAATAACTTTTGCAATTTTGGTATCTTTGTATTCTCAAAACTTAAAACTATGAACAATATACCTAGTGTAGATTTGGCCGATTTCCTTTCTGAAGACCCAAAAAGGAAACAAAAATTTGTAAATGAAATAGGTTCAGCGTATGAAGATATAGGCTTTGTTTCATTGAAAAACCACTTCCTAAGTGATGATTTGGTTGATAGCCTTTATAAAGAAATAAAACTTTTTTTTTCGCTTCCGCTTGAAGTAAAGAAAAAATATGAAATTGAAGGTCTTGGCGGACAACGAGGTTATATTTCCTTTGGAAAAGAGCACGCCAAAGGAAAAAAAGAAGGCGATTTAAAAGAGTTTTGGCATTTTGGACAAGAACCTACTTCAGATGCAAATTTAGCGGAAGAATATCCAAAAAACGTTCAAGTAAAAGAATTGCCAGATTTCAATCACACTGGTATGGAAGCATACCGAATGCTTGAGAAAACTGGAATCTATGTACTTCGAGCATTGGCGCTTTACATAGGTTTAGATGAATTTTATTTTGACCATTGGGCCACAAACGGTAACAGCATTCTTCGCCCAATTCACTATCCTCCTATCACTGAAGAACCTAAGGGAGCAGTAAGGGCTGGAGCTCATGGAGATATTAATTTAATCACATTATTGATGGGCGCCTCTGCGGGCGGGCTTCAAGTTTTGAGAAAAGATGGCGAATGGATTGATGCAATTCCAAACGAGGACGAACTTGTAATAAACGTTGGCGATATGCTTGAAAGACATACCAACAACAAACTGCGCTCCACAATCCATAGAGTTGTGAATCCACCCCGCGAAGAATGGGGAAGTCCACGTTATTCCATTCCTTTCTTTATGCACCCTCGTAGCGATATGAAGTTAAATTGTTTGCCAGAATGCATTGACGACAAACACGAAAAAGCGTATGAAGACATAACCGCTGGTGAATTTCTACATCAACGTTTAGTAGAGATTGGGCTTATTAAAAAATAATCTGTTGAACCTGAAACTTGAAACCTTGAACTCTTTAGAAGACCAATTAAAAAACCTTTTCCCAGATCATACGCCCAGTGAAGTTCCAGTAGAAAAAGAGGAATCCTCCATTTGGCTGCAAGACGAACCCTTACTTTGCAAATACGAAAAACGTAAAGGTAAGCCCATCACAATTATAGAGGGATATAATGGCGCCGACAGTGATTTTAAAATCCTTTCAAAAGAAATAAAACAATTATTAAGTGTTGGCGGTAGTTTTAAGAACGAACAAATAATCATTCAAGGGGATTATCGCGATAAGATTATGCAGTTTTTAAAAGAAAAAGGATTTAAAGTAAAACGCGTTGGGGGATAATAATTTTAAAAAATGAAAATAGAAGAATCTGAATTAATTCTTACCAACGAAGGCAAAATCTATCATTTAAACCTTGCACCATCACAACTGGCATCAACTATTATCACTGTTGGAGATCCAGACCGCGTGGCTATGGTTTCAAAATATTTTGACACTATTGAAACCACAGCAGAGCATCGTGAATTCAAAACCCATACAGGAACTTATAAAGGAAAGCGAATCAGCGTGATTTCCACAGGAATTGGCCCCGACAATATTGATATTGTTTTCAATGAACTGGATGCTTTGGTGAATATAGATTTTGAAAAACGCCAGCCAAAAAAAATGTTGACTTCTCTTGATATTATTCGGATTGGAACCTCCGGAGGATTGACTCCCGATGTTGAAGTTGATAGTTTTTTGTTTAGTGCATTGGGCATTGGTTTAGATAACGTAATGCATTATTACTCCAAGACAGATAAAATTTTCAATCGCGATTTTGCACAGGCATTTATAGACCATACTCAATGGAACCCAGATAATTCGGTTCCATATGCCGTTGAAGCTGATAAGGTTTTGTTGGAAAAATTTACTTCAGAAAAAACAAGGCAAGGTATCACCATTACCAATGTTGGCTTTTATGGGCCACAAGGTCGTGTGCTTCGAGCTCCGTTACGCGATGAAAGTCTCAATGAAAAACTTACCTCTTTTCGCTACAAAAAGAAAAAGATTACGAATTTAGAAATGGAAACGGCTACCATGTATGGAATGGCAAAACTTTTGGGCCACCACGCCCTGTCAATGAACGCGATCATCGCAAACCGTGCTTCGGGAACTTTCAGTAAAGATGCATCAAAAACCATTGATGCGCTTATTCAATACACATTAGGAAAAATTACGGAATGAAAAATTTTTTAATTGGTGGTGTGCCGGAACATTTCAATTTGCCTTGGTACATAGCCTTGCGCGATAAAGAATTTCAAAAAGAAGGAATCAATCTTCGCTGGAAGGATTATCCGGGTGGCACTGGACAAATGGTCCGTGCCTTGCGGGATAAAGAAATTGATATGGCTGTTATCCTTACGGAAGGAATGGTGCGTGATATTATAAACGGTAACGATTCCAAAATTGTCCAGGTTTTTGTAAAATCTCCTTTGCTTTGGGGTATTCACGTAGCCAAGGCTTCGACCTATGAAACTGTAGCAGATTTAAAAGGAACTGATGCAGCAATTAGTCGTTTCGGTTCCGGATCACATTTAATGGCTTTTGTAAACGCAGAAAATAATGAATGGGATTTAAAAAATGACTTGAATTTTAAAGTGATAAAAGACTTAGAGGGAGCTTTAGAAGGACTTCCCAAAGGAGAGGGCGATTACTTTATGTGGGAAAAATTTATGACCAAACCCTACGTAGACAATGGCACCTTCCGCTTGGTGGGAGAATCTCCTACCCCCTGGCCCAGCTTTGTTATTGCTGTACGCAATGATGTTTTGGAAAACGAATCGGAGTCTATAAAATCTATTCTAAAGGTAATTAATGGTATAACGGAAAATTTCAAGAACCTGGAAGATATTGATGAAATGATTGCGAAACGCTACGGCCAAAAAATAGAAGACGTACGCGAATGGCTTTCCCTTACCGAATGGAGCAATAGACAATTAACTTCTAAAGAACTAAAAAATATTCAGCAAAAGCTTATTGAACTGAATTTAATTGAAAATAAAATTAAGGAAACCAGCATCTTACATAATTTCTAAAAAAAATCTTAATATTTACGCAACCCCGTGGCGCAACCTGCATCTTGTTATTATAAAACCAAGTATTATGACTACTTTTTTAATCGTTTTGGGGGCGTTGTTAGTCACAAATTTCTTGCTATTGCAGTTTAGCTGCAACGACGCTACAGAGCCCGAAGTACCAGAAGAAGAATAGAAAATTTCTCCCCCGTTTCTATTCTGTTTTTTAGCTTGCGAAAATTACCATTCAATTGGTTTTTCTCCTTTTTTCTTTAAATATTCATTTGTTTTACTGAAGTGTTTGTTACCAAACCAATAGCCTCTATTTGCGGCCAATGGCGAAGGATGTCCGCTGGTCAGCACTAAATGCTTTGAAGTATCAACCTTTGCCCCTTTCTTTTTAGCAGGTCCGCCCCAAAGCATAAAAACCAATCCTTCCCGTTCCTTTGATAGCTTTTCTATTACGGTATCAGTAAACTGTTCCCATCCTTTATTTTGATGACTTCCCGCTTGGTGTGCTCTAACAGTCAAGGTTGCGTTTAAAAGTAAAACCCCTTGACCTGCCCAACGCTCCAAATTTCCATTGCTTGGTATTGGTGTGCCAATATCAGTTCTTATTTCTTCAAAAATATTTTTTAGTGAAGGCGGAGCGGCTACATTTTCACCTACTGAAAAACAAAGGCCATGTGCCTGCCCCGGTCCGTGATAGGGGTCCTGCCCTATTATTACAACTTTTACTTTTTGAAATGGAGTATGGTCAAAAGCCGAAAAAATCTGCTTTCCAGGTGGAAAGCATTTAGTTGAACTGTATTCAGATTTTACAAATTCTACCAAATTCTTAAAGTAAGGTTTTTCAAATTCCTCCTTTAAAATAGCCTTCCAACCTGGCTCGATTGTTACCTGCATTATTGTTACTTTTGTATGATTGCTGAAAAAGTAAAATTAATGGAAATAAAACGGAAAGCCCGTATTGATAGTAAAACTTTAGAAGACCTGGAATTTCCTTCCGTTTTGCGGCAAGTTGCGGAATTTTGTGTAACTGAACCGGGGAAGGAAGCAGTATTATCAATAACTCCTTTTCAGGACTTTGATGAAATTGAGCCAGAATTACAGCGTGTAAAAGAATTTACAGCTTCATTTGATGGTGATAACCGAATTCCAAACCACGGTTTTGACCCTGTTTTTCGAGAACTGCGTTTGCTTGAAATTGAAAATAGCAGTTTGGAAATTTCGGGTTTCCGAAAGATTCTTTCTATTTCTGAAACTACTAGAATACTTCTAAAATTCTTTAAAAAATATGAGGAATTCTATGTTCACCTCAATTCCTTTTCGGAAGAGGTAAATTACACTTCAATCATTTCCGAAGAAATAAACAAGCGCATAGACAAATACGGCGAAATAAAAGATGAAGCATCCGCAGAACTGGGAGCTATCCGTCGGCGTTTGAATGTGGTAAAGGGTAAAATCAATTCCTCTTTTAC
>JAGQYZ010000088.1 GCA_020435865.1 Aequorivita sp.
AAATTTCAATTGTCCAAGAGCGCGATCCAAGTATGTTTTACTTTTTCCCAATCAAACGTTTCCATTTTGAATCGGGCCTTTGTTGTAATTTTTTGTACTTTTTTAGGGTTTTCACAGAGATCTTCAATCCCTTTTACAAAAGCTTCCGGATTGTTTGGAGGAATCAAAACACCGTCAACTTCATTTTCAATCAAAAAAGGTAGGCCACCAACGTTTGTAGAAATTACTGGAAGCCCCAAAGCCATGGCTTCCATTACACTCACAGGCATATTGTCTGAATTAGTAGTGTTTATAAATATGCAATATTCTTTAGAAAGATTAATCCATTGCTCTTTTTGTAGCATCCCAGGAAAAGATATAGGCAGGTTTAACTCTGCTGCTTTTGTTTTGCAAATTTCTAGTGAACCGTCTTTGTCTGGACCAATCATACAAAGTGAAACATTTATTCTTTTTTTCTTTAGTATTGCTACAATTTCCAATGCTAACAAAGGATTGTATATTTCTGAAAAAGAACGCACCCATAGCAATCTTGGGGTTACAAATTCCCTAGGATGAAAGGGATAGTTTTTTATTTCAATTGTGTTCGGAATATATGTTAAATTATGAAAACCCGCCATATATAATTGCTGCATCATAAACTTTGAAGGTGCCACATTTGTGAGTGCTCTTCCGAAAAGTTTATTACTCAAACCTTTACTATTTTTCAATCGGTTTGGCAAGTTGCCCCCATGCAATATTGGAATGTATTGTAATTTGAAAAAACTACACAACATAGCAACAATCACAGCATAGTAATAATTCTGGGTGCTGTAGGTGTCTATAAGAACTAGATCAACTCGATTTCTATGAATGAAGGTGGTAAAAATCATATCCAGCATTCGAAATAGTTTGTTTTTTTTTGATGATGCCGATATAACCGTATATCCTTCCACTTGTAGTTTAACTGACAGGGAATCTATAGCCGCGGGAGGTTTTCCGTGGATGGCCAATTTATTTCCTATGTAGAGCAGGTTTTTTCTTGGGTGCATAATCTAGATTCAACAAACATAAGGCATATATAAAAGCTGGGGCTGCTATCCGCATGGAGGAATGGGCTATAGTTAGCCCCCAGAATAATAAAAAAGGATAAAAATAAATATTTTTCCTGCCATTTATTTTTGTAATTAACGGTGCAAAAACAAGAACCAGCAAAGCAAAAATTCCAAAGAGTCCGTGCTCTGAAAGCATACGGGATAGTTCATTATGGCTAGGAAGGTCAATACCCAATTCAACTTCAAAATAAGTTTTTACCCTTCCCACTCCAACACCCAATATGGGGCTTTCTTTAAAAGCGTCCATTTCAGTTTCCAGCAAATCCACTCTTCCCGTCGTAACATCATCCTTTTCTCTCCCCAATGCATCCTGGTTGGCATAGCGGTTTTCTATTAGCCCACCAGTTTGAAGTACTGTAAAAATCCAAATGGCCAAAGCTACCGCAACCAAGCCTATCATTTTCAAACTGATTTTGGCCTTATTCTTTAAACTGGTTGCAAAATAAATGACAATAATAAAGACAACTGACATTACAACAGCCACTAACACCCCACCTCTCGAAAAAGTCAACAAGGCGCGATACCCCATCAATACCAGGAAAAACATCATTGTCCATTGCACCAAGGAATTTTTGTACGGGATTATTAATCGTGTCAATAAAATAAACACCCCCAAGCCTAAAACCGTTGCTACTTGGTTAGGGCCATACCCACCAGAAACTGCTGAATTGGAAGCTGTGTTTGTAATAATTTCACGAATATCTGGAGAATAAAGTATCACATAAATGGTCATACTAATAAGCGGATAAACTATATAATCCAATATATTTAAAAACTTGTTTAAAGTAATCGTTCTGCCAAAAATAAATACAGATGCCAAACTTAAACTTATTGGCCCACTTAGATTAAAAAGTACGGCTGTCCTAAAATTAGTATCATAGGCAATTAAATCATAAGATACCATTACGCCCGGTAACAGGAGTAAAAGATATAGCACGTAAGGAAAGGCATTTTTTTTGAAACCCAAAAAAAAGATTCCCATTAATGAAAACCACATTATTGCATATTTTCCCGTTTCATAAAAAATAAAGGCCTTGGTCATTCTGAAAAAAACCTCTGCTCCTGTAAAATAAGCACAGGCTAATAAAACGTACATCTCCTTCTCTTTCTTTGTAATAATCTGCCAACAGAAATAGGCAAATACTACAATCATATAGAGAAATATAGAAGAACGATTAAATGAAGCCATTACCCCAATTCCCACATGGAAAAGAATGGCATTTAATGGTTTTATATTATGGAAAAACTGTGATTTGATGGTAGTCTGTTTTTTAAAATATTTACTTTAAAATCTCTGATTCGATTCTATGTCGGTAATTCTCAAAGGTAAAATCTTTTGTCACTTTATGTGATTTGTTGGCTTTTGTTTTTAAACTTAATGAATCCATTAAAATCGCTTGACTCAAAAGTTGTTTTAATCCTGCTGCTGTACAAGGATTTACTATAAATCCATTCGTTTGGTTGATGTATTGTCCAATACTTGATACAGCCGATACAATCGGTACACAACCAAAGTTCATTGACTCAGCAATTACTTTTGGGAAACCTTCAGAAGCAGTGCTAGGCAACATTAAAAATTGAGAATTTTTATAAATCTCAAAAACCTGTGGGCGTTCCATAAAGCCATGAAACACGGCTGGTAGTTTTAAATTTTCACATTCCCTTTTGTAAAACTCCATCTTTTCCCCATCCCCAATAAAATGAATGGTTTTTACCTTTTCCAAAGAATCTAAACTTCCAAAAGCATCAATAATTCGCTGTACACCCTTGGCATCCTCTAACCTACCTACAAAACAAAAGGTATAGGGTGGTTCGAATAATTTTGTTTTGGTTATTTCCATACCCTTCACCCGTTCTTTTTCTGTTAGACACGGGTTTTCAAAAGTTAAACAGTGTTCAGGCTGATTGGGCCAACGACCATTGATGGTAACTTTTCTTTTTTGGTTTCTTAACATCCAACGCTGAATGGCATATCCTAATGGCGGGTTTTCTTGGCTCCAGTTACCAGCATATTTGTACCAACCTTTTTTAGAAGTGAAAAGTGTAAGATACGGAATCAAAAAGACACCAATTCCAGTGGGGGTTCGCAATTGGAAGATATCAACTTGTTTTAATGTTTTTTGAGTTGTTTTTAAAATTTTGGGAATATTCAATATAATTTTCAACTTAGCGCCTATCCCCTTTCCTCCAACAGGCTTTAGCGGTACAAATTTTATATTGGAAGAAGTATAAGGCAAGGAACTTGGTGGTGGAGTACCCGAATGTAAAAAAGCAAGGTGGTATATTTCCTCAAAATCCTGGGCTAAATGATTGATTTCACTAACTGTAGGCCCCCAACCAACGATGGTGCCATCGGGTTGCTTGTAGTGTTCTGTGTGGGAGATTATTGTTAGTTTCATGATTGGGAGGCATTTGGTTTACCGCAAAGTCGCAAAGGACGCAAAGTTTTTTTTCTGCGCTCTCTGCGCCTCTGCGGTGAGAAATAATACCGCAAAGACGTAGAGGACACTGAGTTATAAATTATTTACTATTCTTTTAAGTCCATCGACCAATTTTACTGAATTGAAGTTGATTAAAAGTCCAAGTTTAATATCTCTCAGTTTTAGATAAGTTAATAATTGAGCGGTATGAATAGGAGCCAAATTATCAACGGATTTAATTTCGATAATCACTTTATTCTCTACAATCATATCTATTCTATAACCTGCATTTAGTTTTATTTCCTTGTAAACCACGGGTAATGGCACTTGTTGTTTTACTTCTAGACCCATCGCTTTTAATTCGTGGGCCAAACAAACTTCATAGGTACTTTCCAAAAGTCCGGGTCCCAATTGTTTATGAACCTCTATGCAAGCACCTATAATTTTTGAAGATAATTCATTTTCTGTCATAATTTTTTTTCTCTGTGCACTCTGTGTCTTTGTGGTTTTCTCTGATTAATAATTTAATATTTCAATATACAATCTAATCACTTTCTCCCAAGTAAAATCTTGCGACCATTTTTTTGCCCTTTGGGAATAGGTTTCGTAATTATTTAATATTTCTTCTAAGGCCTCTGCAAATTGTTTTGGGTCTTTGTTATTTATCAATTTTCCAGAAATTCCATCATTTATAGCATCTTCAATTCCACAACCCAGTGCTCCAATGGCTGGTATTCCCAAGGCATTTGCTTCCAAAATAGCTATCCCAAAACCTTCGGCATCGCCCTCTTGCGTTGTTTCACTTAGCATTACAAAAACATCGGCTTGCTGAAGCAATTCAATTTTCTTTTCTTCGGAAACTTTTCCAAAGAAGACCATGGCCTTTTCAACATTTAAATCTAAAGCTAATTTTTCCAACCTATCCCTTTCGGTAGGGATACCGACAATATAATATTTGAGATCTGGATAGCGCTTTAAAAGCAACGGCAGTGCATTGATAACATTGTGCTGTCCTTTGCGTTGCGTAACGTTGCCTACGGTTATTATAATTGGGATGGGTTCATTTTTTACCTTGATAGCAGAAGATGCTTCCAAATCAAAACCGTTAGGAATAACGGTTATATTTTTCAAAGAAAGATGCGAAATTAATGATCTTGTATAGTTACTTACTGCAATTATTTTATCAAAACGTTTTAGCGACCAATCCGTAAGTTTTCGTTGCATCATATTTGGAAGCCGTATTTCACTTCCGTGAATGATTGCAACAAATTCCTTTTTAAAGAATAGTGTAAGGAAAGCTCCCAACCAAAGGGAAAACTTACCCGAGCATATTACGATTTCACTTTTTTGATTGAATAAAAAAGCGGTCTTAACACGGTTTAAATAGCTAAAAAGAATCATTTTTCTCCTTGGAATTCGAACCACTTGAAAAGGTAGTCTTTTGTCAAATACTTTTTCTGCCTCTCCATTTATTGAGCGGGTATCACATACCAACTTAACTTCAAAACCATTGGACTGCAACCCCTTCGCCAGATTATAGGCATGATTGCCTATACCGCCGGGCTGGGGAGGGAATTCAGA
>JAGQYZ010000089.1 GCA_020435865.1 Aequorivita sp.
GCAACAATCAATAGCCAAAATGCTCTGTAAAGCCAATCGTTAATTTCCTTTCCAAATAAATGAGAAACTTTCGGGTTTTGATAGATATTAAAAATTAGCGCGCCTAGTGCTAAGATTCCAATAACAATAGTAAACGGTTTTGTCATTTTCATAACATTACAGTTTAAAAAAAAATTAGCAATATTCGTTATAGGCGCCTTTCAGGTTTTCTGCAATCATTTGAGCAGGACGTCCTTCAATATGGTGGCGTTCCAACATATGTACTAACTCTCCATTTTTAAACAAAGCCATTGAAGGTGAGCTTGGCGGAAACGGAACCATATTAGCTCTTGCTGCATCAACAGCTTCGTGGTCAACGCCTGCAAATACGGTTACCAAATGATCTGGTTTTTTATCATTCTGAAGTGACATTGACGCGCCAGGGCGTGCATTGGCAGCAGCACATCCGCAAACTGAATTCACAACAACAAGGGTTGTTCCTTCTTGTTTTAGCGCTTCCTCAACTTCGGATGCTGTATATAATTCGGAAAAACCTACTCTTGTAAGGTCTTCGCGCATAGGTTTTACTAATTCGGGTGGATACATAATATTAGTATTTTAAATGTGTAACAATTTGTTTGCAAAGATAACCAATTTAGTTAGGAGTCTTTTGCCGATTTGAGTTTCAAATCCTCAAAATTTTCATAAAAATAACTGCCGATAAAAATGGTTACCTTTGTCGGCTCAAAAAAAGAAAAATTACAATTCTATGCTTCGTTGGTTTTTGGCTGTTCTTGGCTATTTTGTATATCGACTTCCAGGTGCTATTGCAGGTTTTGTTTTAGGAAGTTTGTTAGATAATCTCAGTGTAAAAGGTAAAACCTTTCAAACTTCTTTCGGAACATCGCAACAGCAAGTTACTCCTGCAGATTTTGAATTGAATTTGCTCTCTTTGGCCTCATTGGTTATAAAAGCAGATGGCCATGTTAGCCAAACTGAACTAGATTATGTAAGGCAGTATTTTGTGCAAGCTTACGGAAGGGAAAGAGCAAATGCCACTTTCAAGGTTTTTAATGAAGTAATAAAAAAGCGTGAAGTTTCTGCACAAAGCATTTGTACGCTTTTACGCCAAAGAACCCGCTATGAGAGCCGTTTGCAAATTCTTCATTTTCTGTTCAGTATTGCAAACGCAGATGGCAATGTTTCAACTTCCGAGGTAAACGAGATAAACCGGATTGCAGGATTTTTGGGCGTTTATGCACGTGATTTTGAAAGTATAAAAGCAATGTTCTTTAAAAATCCAGATAGTGCATACAAGATTTTGGAGATTGATCGTAGCGCAACCGTTTCAGAAATAAAAACCGCTTACCGCACGATGGTGAAAAAGTACCATCCCGATAAACTACAACATATGGACGAGGCACACCAAAAAGGGGGTGAGGAAAAGTTTAAAAAAGTCCAAGAAGCATACGAGCAACTTCAGAAAGAGCGCGGGTTTTAGCTTTCAATAATAATTACTTCTTAAAATTTAATAAAATGAAGCGATTGAGGTACTGCCAATATGTATATTGTTAAATATTTAGATTAGACTAAAAATAAAATATAGGTAAATAGAAAAATATTTTTACTTTTGTGCTTATGTTTACATTAGCTGAAGAAAATTATCTCAAGGCCATTTTTCATTTGGAGCACGAACTTCAAGGTGAAGTGAGCACCAATGCCATTGCAGAGAGTATTGAAACAAAGCCATCTTCCGTAACAGATATGGTTCAAAAGCTTGCCGAGAAAAAACTTTTGACCTACAAAAGNTACAAAGGCGTACAATTAACTGCCGAAGGAAAAAAAGTTGCTATAAACGTAATTCGAAAACATCGTTTGTGGGAGGTTTTCTTGGTTGAAAAATTAAATTTTCATTGGGATGAAGTACACGAAATAGCGGAGCAGTTGGAGCATATTCAATCTGAAGAACTAATAACACGGCTTGATAAATTTCTGGGTAGCCCAGATTTTGATCCGCACGGCGACCCCATACCCGATAAACACGGTGTCTTAAAACGAACTGAAAAAAAAT
>JAGQYZ010000090.1 GCA_020435865.1 Aequorivita sp.
TTGGGGAGTTTTTTTAAAATTACTGCCAACCGGTTTTATAAACTCGAATATAGCACTTTATAGGTGTATCGATCGGGATAAAAAACATTTTTTAAACCTTTTTTGGCTTTTTGAAACTCCGTAACCCCTGTCTCTAAAGGGATCTGTATGGGTAATAGCTGTTTTGTGTAGGGCTTGTTCCGTGTTTACGGGCGAGGATTTTCCATAGGAAAATCAGACGTACCAAACGTGCAACAACCTTTGGTGAAGCCCAAAATTGAGCGATTATTTTTATACTTTGTTATGGGCAGTTTTTGATTTACCATCCAAAGGCAACAATTTGATTACTTTCATTGAATTGTATGTCAAAACATGGCGTTAAATCGACAACTTTTCCATCTTTCGATTCCAAAACAATATCGTAACTCATATCACCATATTCTAAAATATGTTTCAATCGATATCCCAAAAACTCTTTCCGCATGTCCTTCACCCACATTTTGAATCTTCGTTCTCTTTCTTTACTTGCAACATGTTCGTTGATGAAATCATCAATATTCTTATCATCTGCCAAAATTAGTTCTACAAACTGATGAATGATTTCAAGTTGCTTTTTTGTAATATCGGTACTACCATGTTTTATGCTTTTCATTTTGGGTACAATGGGTGTGTAATCTTCCTTAAAAAGTAATTGCTCTATTTCCCACGCAACAATTTGAGTATCGTATCTTAATTCATTGGTCATATATATGATTACAGTGTTTTCCATTGGTAATTGTATAAAATCGGCATAAAAAACACCATTTGAGCCGTTGTGCGCTATAATTTTTGTGTTTCTATCACTATTCATTATTGTCCATCCATAAGCATAATAAGAATCGCCTGATTCTTTTTCTTTTACGTTGGGAAAAGTGAGTTGCTCAAATGATTTTTTGGAAATAATTTTATTTTCCTTTAAAGCAATGTACCATTTATACAAATCGGAAGGATTTGAAAGTATTCCGCCATTTCCTTTTAAATACCATGATATCTGATTTGAATCTGCCTGCCATTTTATGAGGTGGGTTCCCCAATCTTCCCCACATTTATAGCCGTGGGCAATTTGTGTTGTATCCCATTTGGGGGAAAGATAACCCGTATGTTTCATGCCCGCTTTTTGAAAAAGATTTTTTTGCAAATAGGTTTCGTAATCTGTTTGCGTAACTTTTTCAATTATCATAGCCAACATACTGTAGCCGACGTTGGAATAGCTAAATTGTTTTCCCGGTTCAAAATCTAATGGTGCATTGTAAACTTCGCTTAAAAACTTCTCTTTTGAGATGGGGACGAAATCCACTCCGTAACCCAGATTCCCTACGATTCCTGATGTGTGTGTCAGTAATTGATGAATCGTAATGTTTTGTTTGTCCTTCGGCACATCTTCAAAAAATTTATAAATAGAATCGTTTACCGATAATTTATCTTCTTCCTGCAATTTTAGAATAGCAGTTGCCGTAAACTGCTTTGTTAACGAACCTGTTGTGAAAATGGTTTCTTCCGTTACAGGAAGGTTTTCAGTTTTGTTTCTTTGGCCAACGCCACCGGAGTAAAGTATTTTTCCATCTTTGGCGACCAATATGCTTGCTGAAAGTCCGTTTTTATCACACGCGTCAATATAGGATTCAAGTCTGTTCTCCAAAGGGTTCTCTGTGCAGTTTGAGTTGGTTCTGTATTTACAGGAAACACAAAGAGTTAGGATTATCACAATAATTGAAATGTATCTTTTCATAGTCTGTTTATACTGTTTTGTTTTAATTGTGCATAACAACTGGATATTTTATTTTACTAATTTTGAATTTTTTTGATCATTTCTATTGCATTGGTATTGTTTGGGTTCAATTCTAGCGATTTTTTATAATTGATTAATGCCAGATTGTTGTTCCCATTAAGATAATAAGCTTCACCCATACTATCGTATGCATTGGCTAAGTTTGGAAATTCTGAAATATACAATTTGAAAATTTTAATGGCTTTCTCAATTTGATGTTTCTCAATTAACTTATAACCAAGTTGATTTAATTCATTCTCATTTGAAAAATTATATGTGTTGGGGTCATTCTTTTTTAAACTTTTATAAAGCTCAATACCTTCATTTATATTGTCATAGCATGTTTGCCTGATTGTTAGATAAATGGATTTTTGAGGAATTGAAAAACGACGCCCGTTTGAGATATTTTCGATTGACTCAGCAATTTCATGCAGTTTATGATTTTTATTATTTGTCATTAAGATAATTGATAAATCCTCCTTTACATTGTAATGTATAAAAGATTCGTAATTAAAAGAGGACCCATGATGCTCATGAACCAGCAATTCTTTATTTTCAAAGATTCCCTTTCCTAAAGCGGACTCACTGTCTTTAGCGTAAGCATCAAATAATAGCATTAACGATTCTTTCGAAATTAGCTTCCCTGAATGCAAACTGCTTAACCAATAGTACATATCATTTGCATTAGGATATACCCAGCCGGAGAATTCAATGTCCATTGGTCTATCATTGACCATATCATTGTTAAATGCCGCTACTAATTGAGGATTCTTTTGAGTAGCATCTAAAACAGCCTCTAACATATTACTGGGGATAAGAATGTTTTTTTGTACGAAATCATTAAAACTCATTCCGGATAGTTTTTCCACGATCCTTCTTTGAATAAAAATATTATTATTACTATAGAGATAAGCTGATCCAGGTTCGAAATTCAAATGTTCAATATTCCTTAAATCAGCATATATATCTTCATCATTTTTAATATGACTCCAATTTATTTTTGGCAATCCGCTAGTATATTTTAGCAAATCCCTAATAGTGACCTTAGTGGACCAATCTGGTAACTGTAACTCAAACTTTGAAATGTGATCATCTAAAGTAAGTAACCCTTTCTCTTTTAAAATCATCAAAGCAACTGCGTTGAATTCTTTTCTATAGACCCAATATTAAATATCGAATTTCGATTTAGTGCTTTGGATTTTGAAGCATCAGAGTATCCAAATTCATTTTGATATATTATTTTATTGTTTTTAGCAACTAGGATATTACCATTAAATACACCCCTATTATAGGATTCACTCATCAATGAATCTATCAAAGTTTCCTTGATAAAAAGATCTTTATTAGTTTTTATAAAATTATTGGTTATTGTATTACTACTGTTTTTGCAACCCATAAATATGGTTGTTACTATAACAAAAAGGCAAAATTTTGATTTCATTTATTTTGTGTTTAATATTATGGGTTTAAGAGAATATAGTTTTTTGAATGTTGCAGCCTATATTGATGATGGGGCATAAATAGTGAGTGAATGTTTCTTCTCAATTTCCCATTGCTATCTTTTTTTCAATCTCTTTTTTATCTATTTTTTTATACATGAAAAATGCAATAATGAGCAAGGGAAACGTCAAGATTATTGGCGCCATGGAAACAGGGTTATTTAAATCTTCTTGTAAAGATTTTAAGCCTGGCAAAAAAGCAATTGAAAAGAAAAAATTGATTAGTCCGTGCGTAATGGCAACGGGGTTAAGTTTATTGGTTTTTAATACTAAAACTCCAAAAAAGAATCCAATGAACATAGCAAAGACAACCTGCACTAGTACTTGCCCAACATTATCGTTCTTGGTTAGATTTAAGAGGTGAAAAGCACCAAAGAAAACCGATGGCAAAAGGATACTTATAAAGATTCCGTTTTTCCGTAAACCATATTTTTTTAAGAAAAGCGATTGCAATAAACCTCTAAACAGATATTCTTCTGCAAAGCCTACCAAAAAGCACCCTACAAGCAATAGCATCAGATTTACGGGCGCTATTGCTGAAAAGTTTTGATCTAAAAGACCGAGAATTGCAATTATGATTAAATACACTGGAATTAAATTTAAGTATTTAAATCGCCAAGTGAATTGTCCTGACACCCCTGCAAGAGCTTGAATCTTTAGCATTTTTATAATGCTGTAGCCTATGAGGAAAATCAGTCCCATTTTGAAGGTGAGACTTATATACTCTAACTTATAATCATCAGTAGGGATTATGCCAAGCATAGCCTCCATGGGCGTTAACATAATCAGTGCTATACTGGCAAGAATCACTATGCTTTTTACGAATGGAGATTGATTTTTAATAGTAGTGATCATATTTTAGTTGTTAAGGTTAATTGAGTAAATAAATTATAGTTGTGCATATTAATTTTACTTCATAATCTATGGAGCTATCTATTGAGATTAATCCAGTATTGGATCGTGTAATTATATTTTGGTATGCGTCGTTTTTACCTTAAACATATCTTTTTTAATCGCGCATTTATCTTCAAATTCTTGCTTTACTTTTTGTTTCCATTTTAATCCAAAAAAAGGTCTT
>JAGQYZ010000091.1 GCA_020435865.1 Aequorivita sp.
GAATGTATAAACTGTGGAGCCTGTGAGCCTGAATGCCCTAATACAGCAATTTATGAAGGTGCGGATGATTGGCGCTATGCAGACGGGACTGATCTTGATGGAGAAGTTGTGCTTCCAAACGGGAAACAAGTTGATTCCAATGAAGCGCAGGAACCTGTAAGTGACGAAATATATTTTATTGTTCCCGATAAATGTACCGAGTGCAAAGGCTTTCATGATGAGCCGCAATGTGCTGCCGTATGTCCGGTGGACTGCTGTGTGCCAGATGAAGATCATGTGGAAAGTGAGGAAGAACTTTTAGCCAAACAGACGTTTATGCACAAAGGATAACCTATAAATAAATACAGAAAACCGCCCTTCAATTTTATTATTGGAGGGCGGTTTTCTTTGTGGGGATTATTAAAGTAAGCAAGGCTTACATTTTATCTTTTTTCATTACTTTTTTTTCCTTAACCTGAAGTTGATATACGGTGGATATAATGGAATCCGTTCCAGGATCGTAGCTTTCTACAACGAAATCACCATTTTGGTTAAAATAACCGAAAGAACTGTTTCCGTCTTGTGACATTATGTAATAACCCTTTTGTGTTGATGGGCGTATAATTGCATAATCCTTTACGGAATCAGCATTGGCGTACATCATTTTATAACCTTCTTTGTCATTTTGGAATACATAATTATTACCATCATTACTATAAGTTACATCGGTACTTACCTTAGTAGGTGTCATAACCACATCTTGATTGGTCATATTCGCATCACTGTTGTCCAAAGATACTACCTGTTTTTCGGTTCTACTTACGGCTTTTGTAGCCACATCTTTACCTTTGCTATCAGTTACTGTAGTTTTGGTAACGACTGTTTCTTTCTTTTCGTTTTTATTTTCTTGTGCAAAAGCAGTTGTAAATGCTGCAAGCGCAAAAATCATCAGTATTTTTTTCATAGTTGTTTGTTTTAAATTGTTTGTTAATTCCAAATATAAGTGCTGCTGATGTTAAAAAAGCATAAACACTTGATAATCATTTACTAAACTTTGTTGCATTATGTTTTATTTTTGTTAAAACGAATCTTTAGACTATTTTTTTAAATGAATTTTCATCAATTATTATAAAAGTAATGTCCTTAACTTTTCATTTATGGATAGCCAAATCTTAATTTTTGTACTTTTATAAGAAAGGAAATTTATGCCATTGTGGTTACACTTTTTATTGATAGTGTTAGTTGCTTATATTGTAATAAGTATCCTACTTTATTATCTGCAGGACTACTTTTTGTTTAAGCCGGAAAAACTTCCGAAGGATTTCAACTTCTATTACGAAAACCAAACTGTTTCAGAATATAATATTGAAACACGTGATGGCGCTGTTATTAATGGTCTTCATTTTAGTGTAACAAAACCTTTGGGGGTTGTGTTGTACTTAAAGGGAAACTCAAAAAGCATTAGGGGGTGGGGAAAGTTTGCCGTGGATTTTACTAGAAACAACTACGATGTCATTATGGTAGATTACAGAGGTTTCGGTAAAAGTACCGGCAAACGCTCACAAAAAGCAATTAAACACGATCTACAGTTTATTTACAATAAAATTAGAGAAAAGGTCAATGAAAAGTATATCATCATTTATGGACGCTCTTTGGGTTCGGGCTTTGCTACAAAACTGGCTTCCATGAATAATCCTAAAATGCTGATTTTAGATGCACCATATTATAGTTTAACGAAAGTAACAGGACGCTATATGCCTTTTATGCCGCTTTCCGTCATTCTAAAATACCCAATGCCAACCTATAAATGGTTAAAATATGTGAAGTGTCCAATTCATATAATTCACGGAACAAAAGATAAATTAATACCATTTAAAAGTAGTGTGAAACTTTCACAAGTAAACCCGAAGCTCACAAGACTTCACCCAATTATTGGCGGCGGCCATAAAAATTTGAATAACTTTGAATCCTATCACAAAATTTTGACAGAAATTATTAAATCTAAAGTACTAGAAATCGACCTTTCCACTACCAGTATTGGTGTAAAACATACTTCAAAATAATGAAACGTTGGTTAAAGAAAATTATAATTGGAATTGTTTCATTGTATGTTCTGGTATTTATCGGGCTTTATTTTATTCAGGAAAAGATGATTTTTATGCCCGATAAACTTCCTCAAGATTACTCGTATAATTTTCCGGAAAATTTTGAGGAAATCAATTTGAAAACCAACGATGGCGCAATATTGAACGCGCTTTATTTTAAAGTTGATAAGCCAAAAGGTGTTGTGCTCTATTTTCACGGAAACGCCGGCGAACTTTCCCGCTGGGGAATTGTGGTCCAAAAATTTGTCGATTTAAACTTTGATGTTTTGGTAATGGATTATAGAACCTATGGAAAAAGTACAGGGAAGCTGAGCCAGAATGCATTGTATGAGGATGCTCAATTGTTTTACGATTATCTGCTAAAAAAATATTCGGAAGAGGAGATAAATATATATGGAAGATCTTTAGGAACTACTTTTGCCACTTATGTTGCAGCTAAAAACCACCCGCAACAATTAATTCTGGAGGCGCCGTTTTATAGTTTGGGCACAGTTGCAAGTGAGCGTTTCCCTATATATCCCGTAAATTGGTTTTTGAAATTCCATTTCCCAACATATCAGTATTTAAAGGAAGTAACGTGCCCTATTACTATTTTCCATGGTACCGATGATTTTGTGGTAAACTATGAAAACAGTATTAAGCTTTCAAAACTTCCAACAAAGGGAACACTAAATTTAATTACTATTCCCAGCGGATCACATCACAATTTGGATAGTTATGCTATTTACAAAGCAACTTTGGATTCAATATTATAAAAAAATCGCCCCAATAAAATTGGAGCGATTTTATAAAACTTAAAAGAAATTTAATCCTTTTTCAATTTTGCCATTCCTTTCGGTCTTGACTCTAATTGCGCTTTTCTTTCGGCAAGCTCTTTTTGCATTTGCGCCTGTTTTGCCTCATATTCCATTTTCTTTTTAGCAGCCATTTCAGCTTGCTCTCTTTTGGAAGCTTCAAGCTGTGCCTCCTGTTGTGCTTTCTTTTCAGCAATCATTGCTTCGTTTTGTTTGTCAACAACCACATCGTCAACAACCACTTTGTTGTCTGAATCTTTTCGGGTCGTTTCGCTAAATTCTTGATTTGTTTTATCATTATCTTCAACAATTACAGCACCGCTTTCGGTATCGGTGTTTTTAATTTCCTTTATTTTTACATCGCTACCTTCTTTTGTAACTACACGTTTTACGGTAGATTCTTCTTTAACTGTCTTGTTCTCCTGTGCTTGAAATCCTGCTACCGTCAAAATAGCAACAGCGCAACTCATTATTACTTTTTTCATAATTCTTGATTATTTATGGTTATTTTCTCAAAAATAAGGCTATTATGATTAAAGTCTTCTAAATTTTTAGTGAAATAAAACCCAAATTTTTTCTTAAATGCATTTTAAATCAATTATGAAAAGTCTGCTTTGAAGATGTATATTTGCATCCTCGTAAACCAAAACCATTATTAAAAGGTTTGCCCTAAAAAATAGATTTAATGAAAGCAGGTATTGTAGGATTGCCAAACGTGGGGAAATCCACGTTATTCAATTGTTTGTCGAATGCGAAAGCACAAAGTGCAAATTTCCCTTTTTGTACTATTGAACCAAATGTTGGTGTAGTGAATGTGCCAGACAAACGCTTGTTGAAACTGGAAGAATTGGTAAAACCCGAACGCGTGCTTCCTGCAACTGTTGAAATTGTTGACATTGCAGGATTGGTAAAAGGGGCAAGCAAAGGCGAAGGTTTAGGAAACCAGTTTTTGAGTAATATTCGTGAAACTGATGCCATTCTTCATGTATTGCGCTGTTTTGACAATGATAACATTGTTCATGTTGATGGCAAGGTAAACCCCATTCGCGATAAGGAAACTATTGATATAGAACTTCAATTGAAGGATTTGGAAACGGTGGATAAAAAACTTGAAAAAGTAAAGCGCGCCGCACGTACCGGGAACAAAGATGCTCAGAAAGAAGAAGCTGCTTTACTTAAAGTTAAAACTGGTCTGGAAGCAGGAATTTCTGTTCGTGCCATCGATTTAACCGAAAGTGAAAGAGAAGAATT
>JAGQYZ010000092.1 GCA_020435865.1 Aequorivita sp.
ATGTCTTTTCCGTTGATGGTGTATTTATCAACTTGTGGCTTAATTTCAACATGGGTGTGTCCGTGGTTTTTCTTTAACCAAGCTACTGCTATTTCATTGTCAAAATGCCCAATGTTACAAACAATAGTTTTGTCTTTCATCGCTTCAAAATGCTCACCGCGAACGATGTCTTTGTTTCCGGTTGTTGTAATTACAATATCAGCATTGCCAACAACCGTTTCCAGTTTTTTCACTTCAAAACCGTCCATTGCAGCTTGTAGTGCGCAAATTGGGTCAATTTCGGTAACCGTAACAATACTTCCAGCCCCTTTAAAAGAAGCGGCAGTTCCTTTACCAACATCGCCATAACCGCAAACTACCACACGTTTTCCTGCCATCATAATGTCAGTAGCACGGCGGATTGCATCCACGGCGCTTTCACGGCAACCATATTTATTGTCGAATTTACTTTTGGTAACGCTATCGTTAATATTGATTGCCGGCATTGGCAATGTGCCTTTTTTCATTCGCTCATAAAGGCGGTGAACACCTGTGGTGGTTTCTTCAGAAATACCTTTTACGCCAGCGGCAAGTTCTGGATATTTGTCCAAAACCATATTTGTTAAATCGCCGCCATCATCCAGAATCATATTCAACGGCTTGCGATCCTCGCCGAAGAAAAGCGTTTGCTCAATACACCAATCAAATTCCTCTTCCGTCATTCCTTTCCAAGCATATACTGGAATTCCAGCGTCGGCAATTGCAGCGGCAGCGTGGTCTTGTGTAGAGAAAATGTTGCAAGAGCTCCAAGTAACTTCAGCGCCCAAGGCTTTCAAAGTTTCAATAAGTACTGCAGTTTGGATGGTCATGTGGAGACAACCGGCAATACGCGCCCCTTTCAAAGGTTGCTCGTTTCCGTACTCTTCACGTAAACTCATAAGCCCTGGCATTTCTGCTTCGGCAAGCTCAATTTCTTTTCTTCCCCAGTCTGCCAGGGAAATATCTTTTACTTTAAACGCCGTATAAGGCACAGTTTTCGTTGACATATTTGTTATATTTATACCCTCAAAAGCGGGCATTTGTTAAAAATAAATTCTGTTTTTCAGTCCGCAAAAGTACACAATATCCTTTAAAAGTTTATGCCACTTTACAAAACTATAACAGTAAACCCCAACACTAAAGTCTTCATTTGGAAGATTGAAGAGTCTTTTGAAGCACTTTCCGAAGGTATTCAACTTACTGATAATTGTGCCAATCGAGTAAATAATATGAAAAGCGATTTGCACCGTCGCGGTTTTATGAGTATTCGGCATTTGATGGCTTTGGAAGGATATACAGATCACGATTTGTATTACGATGAACATGGAAAACCGCATTTAACAGGCGATAAGCACATTTCCATTACCCATTCCTTCAATTTCGCTGCGATAATAATTAGTGATATAGAAGTGGGGATTGATATTGAAATGCAGCGACATAAAATCTTGCGGATAGCACATAAATTCACCCCCTTGAAAGCGTACAAGATTTTTGCAAATGAAGATGCTTTAATGCGAAAGCTAACAATAGTTTGGTGCGCCAAAGAATCTTTATATAAAAGCTTTGCCGAAAAAGGGGTAAGCTTTTTGGAGCATATTTATGTAGAAGATTTTATGCTCGATGAAACCAAAACTACTGCTACGGTGACCTATGAAGGCAAACAACAAAAATACAATGTGGATTTTTTGGAGTTTGAAGAATTTACCTGTGCCTATGCACTTATTTCTGAAAAATAGTAAATGGAAGAAAATTTTTATAAAAATCTTCTAAAATCGGTTGCCGAAAAGGAAAAGCAGCTTGCCATTTTGATTGACCCCGATAAATTCGATATTTCTGAAACAAAATCATTTCTGAAAAAAATTCCGAAGGAAACCACTCACCTTTTTGTAGGTGGAAG
>JAGQYZ010000093.1 GCA_020435865.1 Aequorivita sp.
TTATTTTTAAAATATCGAGGAATGGTCCAATTGACCTGAAAATATTGATCGTAGGGTGTTATTGAAATAGCTGTAGGAGGATCATAGGAAAAATCGAATTTTAAAACGTCGTTACGTTTACTATTAAATCGGGTTAAGGAGGTAAACCGAATGGGATTTGACAAACTATCCTTTGCAATTAAATTTTCTGGCTTAAATCTATTTATCCCATTCATACCACCAAAGTAGTAATAGCCACTATTGTCCCGAAAGAATGATGTATAATTAAATTCATTATTGGTAAGTCCGTCTTTTTCATAAAAATTTTGGAAATTTTTTGTTTTTGTATTGAAAAAAGAAAGACCATCATAGGTACTTATCAACAGATAGGAGTCTTTATAGGGTAAAATCCCTACCACATTTTTGTTTGCCAATCCGTTGTCCGTAGTATAATACAGAACTTTCTTCTCTTGCGGATTTAAATAGGTCAGCCCCCCACCAAAAGTTCCTAACCATAGGCTTTTATCTTCATTTTCGTGAATTACAATAACATTATTATTATTTAAGGGAGGTGTAGAATTTAAGTTGTATTGTGCCTCAACAGTGCCGTTTAAATTTACTTTTAAAAGACCATCATTCATGGTTCCTATCCAGACAATCCCGGGTGTTTTGCTTTCCAAAAAAAATCTGAAATGCAAAATATCTTTCTGGGAAGTGTCTTTAAAGACCTTTTCACTTTCGCCTGTAGCGGGATTGTAAAGTGTGAGTTTTGAAAGGGTAAAGCCAAATAGCAAGCGCCCATCTTTAAGGGGTATTATAGGATTAGGCCCCGTTATGTTAAGGCGGTTGGAAAATTCGGGAAAGATAGTGGTATGGCCATCTTTTAAACGTATTTTTATTAAATAGTCATTAACCGTATATACAAATTCCCTATTTACATCCATGGCAAAAAAACGGGCCCCAAATAGCGGATTATATGTTTTAGGGTATGCACCCCATAGCTTCAAGTTTTTTTGTTGTGTACCGGATGCGTCAAACACAATAAGCTTCTTTTCTCGCTCGTACATGGCTATTATATTCCCTTCTTTTGTTTCAAAAATACTGCGCATGCTATTCCCCCAACCTTTTTCATTGGAGCGAAATAATGGGTCGAAAATTTTAGGCCTTATCTGTATTTTGAGCAATCCATTATCGGTAGCGACCCACAACAACCCATTGTTATCAATAAAAAGTTGTGAAATATTGGTAAAATCAAGTAGTTGGCGTACTGTTTCCGAAAAATTGGATAGCCTTCCAAAGCGATCCATTTTATACAAGCTTGATCCTCCCGCAAACCAAATATTATCTTCTTTATCTTCTATGGCATGATTAATACTTATTGGAGCATTTAAAATACTTTCCATTTTTTTTAAACTAGGATTGTATTTAATAATTCCTCGATCTATTGGAAAGAAAAATTGATTGTTGTGACTGTCAAAAAATAAAAACCCTCCATAATTATTGGAACAATTACATATTTCATGGTTTGGTTTTATGTCATTTTGATTAAAAAACAAGAATCTATGGGCAAGGTTCAAGGAATCTTTGTTTATACTAGCCCACCAATCTAGAGTGAGCACATTAAGCTGTTTTCCTTCTTCGGTATATTGCCTAGTCCCCCCATTTATTGTTGTCCACCAAAGATTGTTATCAGTATCTGAAGTTACCCTGGTGAATTCCCGCTCTCCTCTTTTTACACTATCAATTACTTGAAAGCAAAAGGAGTCATCATATTTCTGAAGGTATTGTTTTGTATCGGTTTTGGAAGAAGTCCAATGGTTTTCTGAAACAATCCAAATTTGCTTTTTAGTATCTATATGTAGTTCTACCACACCGCCTTTTATACCTTGTGCCGGACCATAAGCTTTAATACTATCTGTTTTTATATTTAGTGTAAACAATGAATTGTTTGCGACATACCATATAAAATCAGGATCTCTATAGAAGATGTTATGCTCGGTCAACAAGTCTTTCCCAATAAAATTTGGGTTTTTGGGATTGCTATTATATTGTTTAAACGAATAGCCATCATACCTCATCAAACCTTGAGAGGTCCCAAACCACATAAACCCTAGGCTATCTTGTGTGATAGAAGCTACGTCCCGAAATGGCAAACCATCCTTTGTTGATAATGTTTCCATTTGAGATAAAGTTTGCGCACGGAGTTGCATAAACGAGATGCACAAAAAAATGGCAAACACATTAAATAATAATATCTTATTTTGGCTAGTATACAAATTGATACGTATTGTTCCAATGCCTTCCATTACTATTTATAACTTGCCAAGACGAATCCTTATGCTCTCTTTAATGAAGTTTACCCGGAAACGGTCAACTTGGTGATGGAATTCGCGAATGGCCATTCCAGTACAAAAATAACTTCAAGCTTTTAATAAAATTTGATGCTTAAATCTAATCAAATATTTGGCACCTACCAATAGTCCTTTACCTATACCCTTTGAAAGCAACGCAACCAAATTTATTTTCAGAAACAGCACCTCTAAGTTCGTTCGCGGCCTTCCAAAGTTCCTGTTCAAAGTTAATATTGGCTTTGGTAGTTTTAGTTTTTGTCATTTAAATTAATTGGTAGGGTGGTTAATTATTCAAATATAAAACAAAGCAATTACATCGCAGTACAGGATTCCATATCATAACAAATTAATCAGCCCTCCTACGCTACTTTACAATAGCTACGGAGAACGTGGGGAAACCAAATCTATTAAATCCCCAAAACACGATTACAATAAAAAGGATTTTCTCGATAAACCACATGGCGGATAGGGATAATTTTAAAAAAAACACTACAGGAAAAACCCTGTAAAAAAAAGGGGGATTTCCCCCTAACATATTCATTAATAATTGATTACATTTGAAAAAGCAATTACTCAAATCTTTATTAACCTAAAATCTTAACCATGAAAAACCGAATTGTTTACAAGCTCAAACAAGGTGGGTTTTTACTTTTATTGGGAATACTCTGTATTTCCTGTGAAAAAAACCCGATTACCTTGGTATTGCACGAACCTATTTTTCCTTCTGGAAGCCAAGCTGTTACCTATACTGCGGAACGGGTAACTGCCGGCAGCATTACTACCGCAAAACTATATGAAACGGTAAACACCATAAACAGTAGCGGTGTTGTTACTTCCACGGGTACAGAAACCTTATTGCAAACTTGGAATAACCCCAGTGGCGATTTGAGCTTTACCAAACCCAGCGGTCATGGGGATAACAAATTGGTAAGCTACCGTTGGGTTTTTACCACGCCAGACCAAACCAAGTCCTTTAATGTTACCTATGCCACAAGGCCTTATCCGGTAACAGATATGCCAGCACCTGTATATGCGCAGGGAGACCCTGATAATGTTTTTGATATGGTTTTTATTCCTGATACGGATATAACAAACATCAACACTTTTTATACTAATTGTAGGGGGGCTATACGGGAATCTTTTTTTGATGAACCGCAAACGCAATTTTGGAGACGCCAATATAACTTTTACATAAATACACAAACTGGACATGCCACTGACTATGACCGTAGGACTATTGACGGCCCACACCAGTTGCCCTCCAACAACGCCAATTTAAGTTTTGCAGAAGGTAGGGCACTGATGCACCAAGGCAATTTGCGGGACTGGGCAAGTGGTGGTGTTTTTTCTACCGAAATGCAAAACAGGGGGACTATACTGCACGAATCAGGACATTCATTATACAGCCTTGCCGATGAATATGGCAGTGGTTCGCATTGGCAAGAGGCGGAGGTTCCAAACAATTGGTCTTCGCTGGCGGGGGCCCAAGCAGACGCAACGGGCTATGGTAGTTGCAAGCAAGCTTCTGACGCCGTGGAAATGGGCAGCAGTGGTTGGTATCATTTGTGTGTAGCTAATTGTCAAATGGTAACCAGTGGACTTAACCATACCGAATATGATTGTCCCTGCAAAAGCAGGATAACCTATGTAGTATTTGATAACGCTTCAAACTAAAAAAATCATGAAAACACCTAATATATTATTTCTTATTTCGGCTTGTCTGTTTTTTACATTTTCCGTAAAAGCACAAGAAGAGAACGACGAACAAAAGCGCGATCGTGTGGAAAAAAACACGAAGCCTTTTAATATGAACTATTTTTCAAAAGCCGAAAACTCCTTCTATGTTTTGGAAGCAAACGTGGCAAACAACAAAATAGTAATAGACAGTACGGCTACCATCTTGGTGGTACCGGGAAAATTGCCCTACCCAAGTGGGAATTTTAAAGTGTCGGTATTAGACAATCAGGGAGAAAAGCTTACAGAGTATTTTATTCAAGATCCCTTGATTGCCCGCTCCTGTGACGGAGAGAGTAACAATCTTAGCCCTTTGGAAACAGGACGTATCTCCATAGTCCTTCCAAAAAACAATGCTATAGCTACGCTAATTTTTACACGCGATAAAGAGCGAGTGGATACTGTAGATATAAGCGATCTGATTGAGAGAACACAACGCGATCCAAACAATGGAGGGCAATAACTCGTATTATAAATACGTAACACAATCTTTGTTATTATACATGGGTTTCTCTATGAAACACCAGTAACTACACAAGCTTCTTCCCTTTAGTATTCTTTGTACTCAAAAAGACAATTTTTATTAAAGGGAAGTCGTTTTTTTTGAAATAGCAATCTAAAACTTACCTTCTCAAAATTCATTCCCTTCACCCACCGAAGCCCTATGTACTCCAACTCGTCCACCATAGTGCGGAGATGGTACATATGACGTCTCACGCCTCACTTCTAAAAAAACTTTTAACAACAAATAGTTAGGCTTCCATTTGGAATATTGATTTTCATTCTTTTATATTGCAGCCCATTTATTTTAACAAATGTTTAAGAATCCTTTTTCCTTTAACGGGCGCATTCGCAGGACCGAGTATGGCATCAGTTATGTGTTACACATCTTCTTCATCTACCTTTTCGCTTTCCTGATGGAATCCTTGAATTTAGGGGGCTATCAAGTATTGATTATCTTGGCCGCCAGCTACTGGTTCGTGTTTTCGCAAGGTGCCAAACGCTGTCACGATCTTGGCAACAATGGGTTTTATCAGCTTATTCCTTTTTATGTGTTTGCGCTTATTTTTAGCGAGGGGCAAAGGCGAAACAACAAGTATGGCCAAGACCCCAAGCTTATGGAGTTACGATCTGCGGAGCAGTCCTTAGCCCCTGCACCACCCAAACAACCCCTTAAACTTACCTTACCTGAAGGAAAAAGCATGGAAGCCATAGGCAGTGAGCTTTTAAGTGGAATTATGGGTACGGCACTGGCCGTGGCCGTGTTGAGCTTTTGTATAGGCACCGAGGACTGGGTGTATTTCACGATTGAAAGCATCCTTATTATGGCAGGCTATTTTACGGTGCTGCTATTGAGTTTTAACCGCAACCCACTACCGCATTTGCCGCTTTATTTTATCGTTCACAGAGCCATTTTTAGCGTGGGCTGGTATGTGGTTGTTTGGACGTACGAAATAGTTAGCAACAACATAACCGATTTTAATTTTGCCGCCATTGGTGGCGATATAACGTATATCATTGCCACTTTTATACTTACGTATATTCCCTACTTTTTTTACAAAACACAAAAGCACCCAAACCTACTTCCGCTTGAAGCCTAAACATCACATTATAATTTCGGTCGTGGTCATGGCTTTTTTAGCTCTATTGGCCTATGCCAAAAAAAAGGAGGTCACAAAAAGCATCCACTGGAACGAACGCGCACTTACTTGGGATGATTTTCCCCATATTGATGGCATTCCTGGCGATTATGACGCTATGGTCTATTCAGACATCCAATTTGAAGGCAATCGCGAAGACCAATACCTTCACATTTATGCCCAAATGATTCCCCATAAATCGGGAAGGGTTGTTACAGAAGCACAGGAAACGGAGCAGCTCCTTATTCATGAACAGAATCATTTTAACATCACGGAATATTTTGCACGCTTGTTCCGCAAAGAGGTTATTGCCATTGGGAAGGAAAAACTAACAAATGAAGACCTGCAACGCCTCGGCAAGAAATACTTGGCAAAAATAGATGCCATGCAGGATCGGTATGACAAAGAATCCAAACACAATACAGCATGGAACGCACAACGGTATTGGGAGCTGCACATTGCGGGCCTGCTGCGCGAAACTGCCTATTATGCCAACCAAGATCTATATTCCTATCAAGAATTTACGGGAGGCCCCACCCCTTGGTGCCGCAATATCTATAACACGCTGGAAGGGGAAATACTTACCTCCTATCCTGAGAATGATGAAAATAGTCGCTATGGCGAAGTGTACCACATCATCCGAAAGCAGGACAGCACCTTTATAGATTTTTACAAAAACGGAAAGCCTACCAATGGGGGCTATTTTGAAGCCGCACGCTGCATAATTGCCTTCCCGAATGCTACAACGCGCGAAACAAAGCTTTTTGATGCTGAAGGCAACCCTTTTTCCAACGATACGGAAGCCCATACTACCCGCACCGTAACCGATGCCGAAGGCAATATCATTCGCACCTATTATGACGAAAACGGAAAACAGATTTCAAAGGAAGGGGTCTTTACACAGAAAGGAGTTTGGAATGCTGCCAAAAAAAGTATGTATTCCACGTATTTTGACAAAGAGGGCAAACCCACAACGCGCCGTGGTGCTTATAAGGAATTGAGAACAATGGGAGACAATAAGGCAACCCAAAAAATTTCCTATTTCGATAGGAATGACAACCCTATGCGCGACACCTATTTTGTTTCCACCTATGCATATGAAGTAGATGCCAACCTTATGCTCGCCAGCCTCAAGAAGTTTGATGTGGATGGCAACTACGCCATTGCATTAGATGGGTATTATACAAAATGCGAATATGACGAACGGGGCAAACAAAACAGTGAAGCCTATTTTGACAAACACGGAAACAAAACCGCAGACGTAAACGGCATCCATAAATATACCTATACCTACGATCTGTATGCCAATTGCACCGATTTGCGGAAGTTCAACATAAAAGGGTTTCCCACCAAAGGGGCCAATGATGCCCATCAACTTGTAAGCCTTTATGACACGTTGGGCAGAAATACGTTTTCCGCAGCCTATTATCCAGATTATATTCTAAAGTTTAGCGATACCAAAGATGGGGCAACTAGCTATGAATTTGTGGGCGATACCATCAGTATTGCAAAAAACGTGGACGCATTTGGAATGGATGCCGCTAACGATTCGGGGATAGCATGGACAAAGCAGTTCCTAAATGCTAAAAAAGAAGTGGTACGGGAAGAATTTTATGGCACGGAAGGAAACTGGGCAAAGACAGAAGACGGGGTGGCCGGGTATAATTATAAATATGATGAAAGAGGCAACCAAATAGAAATAGCGGCATTTGATTCCCTCGGAAAGCCACACGCCTGGCAAGAAGATGTAGCAATTACCCGTTGGGAATACGACAAAAACAACAACAGAAACAAGACTACCTATTTTACCGTAACGGATGAATTGGCACATGCGGCACAAGGCGCTACCTATAATGGGTTTGTATATGATGATGCCAATAATTTGGTAGAACGCACCAACTATGATAGCAACATGAATCCCTGCCTCTTTGATGGTGTTTTCCGAACGAGCATTGTTTTAAATCGCTTTGGAAAAGATTCCATTGTAACCAATTATGACGTAAAAAACGAAATAATAGCGGGTGGTGGCATCCTTAAATACACGTATAACCCCCGAGGAATTTTGATCGCTGAAAGCGTATACAACCAGAACAACCAACCCGTATTAAATGACTTTGGCGTTCACAAAACGGTTTACAACCACGATAGTTATGATAGGTATCTTGGTTATACCTATTATGGAAAAAATGATGAACGGGTAAATAGCATAGAAGGCTACGCCAGCATGCAAATGGAATTGAACGCTTCTGGCTTTGTGCTAAACTATACCTATTTTGATAAAAACAAGAAACGCGTGCTTGGACCTGAAGGCTTTCACAAAATGGAAAACTTTTATAATACTATGGACGAAGTGGTTCGCACCTCCACCTACGGAACCGACCAAAAGCTAATGAACAATGCAGAAGGCATTGCAGATTATGTATATAGAAAAGATACAAGCGGTAGAACAATCCGCATTTCATTTTATGACGCGGATTCCAATCTCACTGAAGACTCCAGTGGTATAGCGGAATATTTTTATACCCCTTCACTAAATGGGCTTTACTATCTGGAAAAACAACGCAACGCAAAAGGAGAAGAAGTAGCAATAGAAACTGAAACTGAGGAAGCTACAGAAGATGCTATTTAAGAATAAACCCCATATAAATATCCCGATTGGGCACTGATGGTTGGAAAACCACTTCCTTTAATTTGTTTCAGTTGAAGCTCCGTAATTCTTTTGTTTATAAGTTACCCCTGCAATTATGACTTTCGTTTTGGTACGCAAATGGTCTCAATACATTTTTCCTTACCGCTGCCGCAAGATTAAAGACACCTTTATACCTCACTTTTATACCCATACCCACTCAAACTATGCCATGAGCGTGTAAAAGAATCCAAAATAGCCCCTAAACTTTTTGCATATTTGGATGTTTTGGGTAGCTGTATTTTAGATTTTAGTTTAACCAATTCCTTTTCATTGTTTGATGAAAATAATCCAGTTTGAAAATTT
>JAGQYZ010000094.1 GCA_020435865.1 Aequorivita sp.
CACTTTGTTGATAAGTTTTACCACTTTGTAGATAAAGTGAAATCGAAACAGGAATTAACAAAGCCTGTTTTTAAATAGACCTTATGAAATAATTTTGTTTACTTTTGTCATTCTAAATTGCACCAACCAAGCATGTCGGAAAACTTAAAGAAAGAAGGAAAATTTTCATATTTAGAAATAGGCGAAGGCACTCCAATAATCATTCTTCACGGACTTATGGGTGGGTTGAGTAATTTTGATGGCGTTGCAAATTTCTTTCCCCCTAAAGGGTACAAAATTCTAATTCCAGAATTGCCCATTTACAAGATGACTTTGTTGCGCACCAATGTGAAGAATTTCGCGAAATACGTTTCACAGTTTATTGACCATTTGGGATATGACGAAGTTATTCTATTGGGAAATTCACTGGGCGGACACATTGGCTTGCTCTGCACAAAAATGTATCCTGAAAAAATAAAGGCTTTAATAATTACAGGAAGTTCGGGTCTTTACGAAAGCGCCATGGGTGAAAGTTATCCAAAACGGGGTGATTATGAATACATAAAACAAAAAGCCGAAAACGTTTTTTACGATCCTGCCGTCGCCACCAAAGAAATTGTTGACGATGTTTACGAAACCGTAAACGATAGAAATAAATTAATAAGAACACTTGCCATCGCCAAAAGTGCCATTAGGCATAATATGGCGAAAGATTTACCAAAAATGTACACACCAACTTGTATTATTTGGGGAAAAAACGATAATGTTACACCTCCAGAAGTTGCTATTGAGTTTGATGAGCTTTTACCGGATTCTGATCTTTATTGGATTGATAAATGTGGGCACGCAGCTATGATGGAACACCCAGATGAATTTAACAACCTACTTTATTCTTGGCTGCAAAAACGAGGATACTAAAGGTTTCAGTCCTTTGATTATTCTCAGAGTGACAAATGATTTCTAGTTTTAAAAAAACTTCCTCATTACTAAATACAAAAAAAATGCAAATAAAATCTGCGGAATTTTTGATGAGCAATAGCGAGGTTGCCAAATGTCCAAAGGACCGCATGCCAGAATATGCTTTTATTGGCCGAAGTAATGTTGGGAAATCTTCACTCATCAATATGCTGATGCTGCGAAAAAGTTTAGCGAAAACTTCGGGAAGACCTGGGAAGACGCAGCTTATCAATCACTTCCTCATTAACAAAAATTGGTATTTGGTGGATTTGCCGGGCTATGGTTATGCACGTGTTTCAAAAAGTAGCAAAAAAGTTTTCCAAAAATTTATTACCAATTATTTTGAAAAACGCAAGCAAATGGTGCTCGCCTTTGTTTTGGTAGATTGCCGACACGAACCACAACCTATTGATATGGAATTTATGGAATGGATGGGTGAAAGTGGAATTCCTTTCAATATTATTTTTACAAAAGCGGACAAATTGAAACCAAAAGCCTTGGAAAGTAACATTGCAGCTTACTCAAAAAAAATGCTTGAAACTTGGGAAGAAATGCCTCCTTATTTTATTACTTCAGCGAGTGATTCAACTGGAAGAGATGAAGTTTTGAACTATATTGATGAACTTAACAATTCAGTTCAAACTTCTGAATTTTAAATCAAGTCACCCTCTCTTCAACTCCAACTTTTCTGCAAAATAATCACAAAAATCACGCATCGTGGCGCTCATTTTATCATCATTGGTAGCACGCTGAAACGTATCAGCCATTGCACTCAAAGTTTGGTGAAAGAAAATTTTCATCTCGTCCACAGGCATGTCTTTGGTCCAAAGATCAATTCTGAGAGATTCCTTTTTTTTGCTATCCCAAACAGAAAGCATCAGAGCTTTGGTTTCCTCGTTTGAAATACCGCCATCTTCTGCAGTCCAGTAGATGGTTTCAGGAATTTTATTTTCGTCAAGATTTACGTTGAGTTTTATTTCAGAAGTATGTTTTATCGCCATTATTTTTTTGGTTTGTATTTTGAATTTGTAAATATTTCGTCAGCATTCAAGACCATCAGTTGCTGAACATCTGTATTGTTGTTTTGCATATAGGCCCGAACAATTTTCCATCCCAAATAACGACCCAACATTCCAGGGGATTCGTTGTCTATTTCAAGATAGAATTTTGAAAAGGGGGCGGGGTTAATAAATCGGGCCCCAAGCTTAGTATCGGTGCTATATAACATTTCTTTCTCCACAAAATAGCGCCACATATACTCTTCATTTTCCTCGGCCCATTGATATTCTTCGTCCGTATAACCTATTTTTTCGGCATCAGATGTGTTTGGAAGCCAAAGATCCTTCAAATAAAGTGCTTTACCATAGTAAACAATTTGACCTAAAAAAGTAGTTTTACTTGGAGGCTTAATGTATTGTCTTGCATAAGTTTCAGCTACATCGGGACCAATTTGAGACAACTTCATTTCTTTGGAGATATATTTATCAATACCTTCATAAAAACGGTGATTGCTTCCCAAATAATTATCCAAACCAATCACAAGCATACTATCCGCAAGTATTACTTTATTGCGATAATCCACATCTGAAGTTGTAGTTACAACCACTGGCGTTCTAAAATCAGGAAAATAATATTTTATATGCTGAAACAACGGAACTAGAACATCTATCAAAGCTTCATCCCTCGGAAACGTTTTAAAAACTTCAGTTTCCAGTTGGTTTTGTAACGTATCAGTCAATTTTTCTATCCAAATTGAATCGCTATATTGTTTTGGAAAAAAAGCTGGATATTTCGCTTTTAGTTTTGGAAGATCTGCTGGAGTAGCTTCTGCAAATTCTTTATCAAAACGAATCATTTCAAAATTAATAGGAATCTTTTCTATTTCCTTTTCAACTTTACTTTCGTTATTGCACGAAAAAAGGAGAACACTAAATAGCACCAAAACACAATACCTCATAATTGAAAAAATGTTATTGTTGGTTAACGCCATTCCTTATTATTAATTTTATCTTTAACAACTTTTGCGCGCAAAGGTATTATTATTAAAGATTAAAAACACAGAAAATGCAGACTGAAAAAGTTAAAGATCACATTGTAAATTGGTTAAAAACCTATGCAGTAAATGCAAAAATGGAAGGTTTTGTAATTGGTATTAGTGGCGGAATTGATTCTGCCGTAACTTCAGCCTTATGTGCAAAAACAGGACTTAAGCTTTTATGTGTAGAAATGCCAATACACCAAGCTGCTTCTCAAGTTAGTCGTGCGTATAACCATATCGCTTGGCTTAAAGAAAATTTTTCAAGCGTTGAAAAAATTGAAATTAACCTTACACCAGTTTTTGACACCCTCATTGATGCTTTGCCAAAAGTTGAAAAAGAAGAAGACCGTTTTATGTCACTTGCTAACACTCGTGCCCGTTTGCGCATGACAACACTTTATTATTTTGCGGCTTTGCAAAAATATTTAGTGGCAGGAACTGGTAATAAAGTGGAGGATTTTGGCGTAGGCTTTTATACAAAATATGGTGATGGTGGTGTAGATTTAAGTCCAATAGCTGATTTAATGAAAAGTGAAGTCTATCAAATTGCGCAACATTTAGGAATAAATAAAGAAATAATTGACGCTGCACCAACGGATGGATTGTGGGGTGATGACCGAACCGATGAAGACCAAATTGGTGCAAGTTATGACGAACTGGAATGGGCAATGAAGATGACCGAGAAAGGCAAAAATAGCTCCAATTTTTCTGGCAGACAACAAGTAGTTTTTAATATTTATACCAGACTCAACAAAGCTAACCAACACAAAATGAAGCCAATTCCTGTCTGTGAAATACCAACCAAGCTGAAATAAGCTTGTTACTTGCCGAATAATTTAACCATTAAACGAAAGGTTTATTATTACTACTCTCAATATTTTATATATTCAAAATGTAGTATTAATATTACGCAATTAAAACCGAGTTCCCTCCCCAGATCTGAAGTTTTTATACATTCAAAAATCTATAAATTCACCAAGATGAAAAAAGTTGTAATTGCAGACCATCACCCCATAACTAGAAAAGGTGCAGAAGTTTTACTTGATAGCACAAAAGATTATTCAATAGTAGGTAAAGTATCTCGTGGATCAGAATTGCTGAAATGTTTGGAAAAAGAACGTCCAGACATTTTGATTTTGGAACTAAACATTCCAGAAATCAATGGTTTTCATGCACTTAGGAGTATCCGGGAAGAATTTCCAAGAACACGGATTGCTATTTTTTCTTCACATCCCGAAGAAATTTATGCACTTCGCTCTATAAAATCAGGTGCAGCTGGATATATTCCAAAAACTTCTTCTGAAGTAGTTTTTCTCCAAGCCATTAAGCGCATTGCAGCAGGTGGTGTATATTTGAACGAAGAGCTTACGTCCAACTTCAACAATAAGTCCATAAACGACAATACTATTTCGGCACGTTACAAAAAACTTTCGGCAAGAGAGATTGAAGTTCTGAATTTACTTTCAAACGGAAAGCGCAATAAAGACATTGCTACGCTTTTGGAAATAAACGAAAAAACCGTTAGCACCTATAAAACACGATTGCTGAAAAAATTGAAAGTAACAAGCTTGGCCGAATTGATAAACCAAGCCCGAATCTTTCAATTCAATTGATTTAAAGTACCCTGTTTAATTTATTGGAAAGTACTTTTTTAAGGCTTATGTAGTCAACAATTTCCTGTAAGCCAGACTCTTTTTCTTCGCTACCCTCCTGGTTCATTGATTCAGAAAGTTCATTTATTTTTTGCGAAACCAAATGGCGACGTAAATTGAGGATTGTCTCACTAACCATTTGGGCAATGGTCTGCTCTTTTACCTTTACATATATTTCCTTTCGCTCCCAATTGCTTAGAGAATATCTTTCTTCTTCCATTAAAATATGAGTTACAGAAGATGCCATTTCGGGTTCTAATTCATTGATGAATGTTTCTGCTTTAGCTTCTGGATTTTGGTTAAAACGGTTGACCACTTCAAAATATAACTGTTTGAAGCCCGGGTTCATAAACTCAATTTCGTCTTCTTGAAGATCAAGGTATATTTTTTCAAACACACGAGATCTATGTATTTCAGGCTTTAATGTAATTTCTCCTTTTTCGTCAGCTTCCAAAATTAACTCCTCAAAATCCTCTTCGACATTCCCATAGAGAAGCAACAACTCTATTATTTTTTGCTCCAACTGAAACTGAACATCAACCTTTTCAATCTTTTTTTCTGATGGAATTACTTCAAAAGCATCCTGCGGAACCACAGCATTTTTGGAGGCATCTTTCCGTTCTTTCTGAAAAATTTGTGCAAGTGTATTGAAAAGCACCTGTTCAGAAATGTCCATAATACGAGAACATTCTTTAATATACACTTCACGCTTAATAACATCAGGAATTTTGGCGATGCTGTTCACCATATCGTGAATGGTCTCGCTTTTCTTTATTGGATCATTTTTCGCCTCTGAAGCAAGCAAGGAAGCCTTAAAAGTGATAAAATCCTTGGCGTTTCCCTCTAAATAAAGTGTTAGTTCCTCCAAAGAATTTTTACGTGAAAAACTGTCTGGATCTTCACCTTCAGGGAAAGTGCAAATTTTTACATTCATCCCTTGTTCCAAAATCAAGTCAATGCCACGAAGGGAAGCGCGAAGGCCTGCGGCATCGCCATCAAAAAGAACGGTAATATTTTTTGTGAGGCGATTTATAAGCCTGATTTGTTCTGAAGTCAATGCCGTTCCCGAAGAAGATACTACATTGTGGATGCCGGTTTGGTAAAACTGAATCACATCGGTATAGCCTTCCACCAAATAACAATTATCCTCTTTGGCAATACTCTGCTTGGCGTGAAAAATACCGTAAAGCACTTTGCTTTTGTGATAAATATCGCTTTCGGGAGAGTTTAAATATTTAGCCGCCTTTTTGTCCGAAGTTAAAATTCGTCCACCAAAACCAAGTGTGCGACCGCTCATACTAAGGATTGGGAACATTACCCGCCCTTTAAATCGATCAAACTGCTTTTCTTCTTTTACAATAGACAAGCCAGTTTTTTCCAAAAATTCCAGCTTGTAACCTTTTTTAATAGCGTGGCTAGTGAAAGCATCCCAAGAATCTGGGGAATATCCAAGTTCAAATTTTTTGACAGTTTCGTCCGTAAAACCTCTTTCCTTAAAATAGGAAAGCCCAATGGCTTTGCCTTCTTCGGTTTTTAAAAGTGTGCTATGAAAATAATCTTTCGCAAATTCGCTTACTAAATAAAGGCTTTCACGTTCGTTGGCTTGTTCCTTATCTTCAGCTGTTTGTTCAGTTTCTTCTACTTCAATACCATATTTTTTAGCCAAAAATTTTATGGCTTCCGGATAAGTGAAATGCTCGTGTTCCATCAAAAAAGCAACTACGTTCCCTCCTTTTCCGCTGCTGAAATCTTTCCAAATTTGTTTCACCGGCGAAACCATAAAACTCGGCGAACGTTCATCGGTAAATGGACTTAGCCCTTTATAGTTGCTGCCAGATTTTTTCAACTGCACAAAATCGC
>JAGQYZ010000095.1 GCA_020435865.1 Aequorivita sp.
GCCACCGTCTGATGTTTCTATTGCGATAGTTACATGTTCATCTCCACTCCCCCCAATAGTCCGCTGCCAGAGGATGTTTGGGTCTTGGGCATAAATTGAAATTGTAATTAATGCTAAAACTAAACTGCTAAGTATATTTCTTTTCATAATTGGTAATGATTATTCTTTCACAAACTTTTTCAAGGCCACATTTTTTCCGGAATACAACTGCACATAATAAACGCCCGAGGCCAAACTGGAAACATCCACGGTTGGAGAAACAGTGTTAACATCCAGTTGCAAAACTTTACTGCCAGTCATGGTGTAAATGTTTACTTGGTCTATGGTTTTATCTTGGGTGTTGAGGTGCAAGGTGTTTTTTGCAGGGTTGGGGTAGAGGGTTATTGCCTCAGTATATGAATTTTCTTCGAGGCCTAAGGTATGGGCGTGTTTAATGATCCAATAATCTTGACCGCCTCGGGAATTTTCAGATTTATCGCCAGAAATATCCGATTGTGAGTTTCCTCCCAAAATATAATTTCCGTCGGATGATTGAATAACTGATGTTATTCCATCAATTTCACTTCCACCAATAGTATTTTGCCATTCAATAATACCAACGTTGTTTATTTTAACTAACCAACAATCGAAATTGCCTTGCCCGTTTTCAGTTTTATCCCCTGAAATAGCAGACCGGGAGAATCCACCTATAATATAACCGCCATCGGAGGTTTGGTTTGCAGAATATGCTTGGTCAATATCATTGCCCCCAATAGTATTTTGCCATTCTATGGTTCCGTTTGAAGCTAGTTTAACAATCCAAAAGTCGGATTCCCCTTCTGAATTTTCGGTTTTGTCGCCTGATATATCTGAAGATGATCTTCCTGATAAAAGAAAGCCATTGTCTAAAGTTTGTACTATAGAATTTAAAACATCTGTCCCACTGCCACCTATAGTTTTGTCCCACACTATGTCACCAGAAGAATCTAGTTTTACAATCCAGAAATCATATCCTCCTTTTGAGTTTTCGGTTTTGTCACCGGAAATATTTGAGTCTGAACTACCTCCCAGTATAATATCGCCCTCAGAAGTTGATGTCATTGTGGTAAAAACATCATGAGAAGACCCGCCGATTGTTTTCTGCCAAACTATATTCCCTGAAAGATCTAACTTTAAAAACCAATAATCATCTTCCCCAATTGCGTTTTCGGCCTTGTCCCCAGAAATATTTGACCAAGAATCTCCACAAATATAATAACCTTCAGCGCTTACAATTATATTCGTATCCCAATCAATATCAGCACCTCCTATTGTTTTATCCCATTCCACGTTTCCAAAAGCATCAAGCTTTACGATCCAATAGTCAATCAATCCTTTTGAGTCTTCAGACTTATCACCCGAAATATTAGAAGATGAAAATCCAGCAATAATATAACCTCCGTCTGAAGTCAATTCAAGTGCGTTAATTTCATCCGAATCATTACCTCCAATAGAATTCTGCCATTCAATATTACCATCTACATCTGTTTTTACAATCCAAATATCAAAAAATCCATTGGAAGCGTCAGTTTTATCTCCTGAAATATCCGACCCTGAAGCTCCTCCCAGAATATACCCTCCATCAGGTGTTTGTTTTAAATCATAAAAATATTCTTCAAGGTTCCCCCCAATAGTCCGCTGCCAAAGAATGTTTGGGTCTTGGGCATACAATGAAATTGTGATAAGCAAAAGTGCTAAAATAGTAATGGTCTTTTTCATAACAAATTTCATTTGGGTTTTCGATGCACAATATAGCTATAATCTACAAAAAATGGATTTTTGGAATTTGGGATTTGATTTTTTGGAATTTTCGCCACAAAGCGTTTAATGCGCCTCCAACCAATTCTCACCCACACCCAAGTCAACATCCAATGGTACGCTCAGCTTATAGGCATTTTCCATTTCGTACTTTACCATCGTTTTTAGTTTTTCAAGCTCGGGTTTGTAGGCGTCAAAGACCAATTCATCATGCACTTGAAGCAACATTTTGCTTTTGTAGTTTTCTGCTTCCAGCTTTTTGTGAATGTTTATCATCGCAATTTTGATGATGTCCGCTGCACTTCCCTGTATTGGTGCGTTTACTGCGTTTCTTTCCGCAGCGCCACGTACCACTTGATTGCTTCCGTTGATGTCTTTTAAAT
>JAGQYZ010000096.1 GCA_020435865.1 Aequorivita sp.
TAGTGGTTC
The DNA here is from genome assembly GCA_020435865.1 of Aequorivita sp. Taxonomy (GTDB): domain Bacteria; phylum Bacteroidota; class Bacteroidia; order Flavobacteriales; family Flavobacteriaceae; genus Aequorivita. The sequence continues at coordinate 10 of JAGQYZ010000096.1, forward strand.
AGGTAATCCATTTTGCTGGAACGTGGAAGTTATACCAAATAGCAGGAAGAAAAGCTTGGGAAGCAGCAATACCAGTTTATAATTCCGTTGTTTTAATGAAAATCATCAATCGACCTTGGTGGTGGACTATTTTGCTTTTCGTGCCAATTGTAAATTTAATTATGTTCCCAGTGGTTTGGGTAGAAACGCTGCGCAGTTTTGGCAGAAATTCTACAACAGATACCATTTTGGGACTCGTTACTTTAGGACTGTATATTTATTACATTAACTACACGCAAAAGGTAACACATATAAAAGATAGAAGTCTAAAACCACGAACTTCAACCGGAGAGTGGGTGAGTTCCATACTCTTTGCGGTTGTTGCTGCGACTATAGTGCATACCTATATTATGCAGCCATTTACAATCCCAACTTCTTCTTTGGAAAAAACGTTGCTCGTAGGCGATTTCCTTTTTGTGAGCAAATTTCATTACGGAGCCCGTACACCCATGACTCCAATTGCTTTTCCGATGGTCCATGATACCATCCCCGTGGTTCATTCAAAATCATACTTTTCAGAGCCACAAATTCCCTATTTCAGACTACCAGGTTTTCAGGATATAAAACACAATGATATTGTTGTTTTTAACTGGCCGGTGGATACTGTTAATGCCTTTCAGCAATATGGAGACGGGAAATATTATTACAAACCCATTGATAAAAAGTCGAATTACGTAAAGCGTTGTGTGGCTTTGCCTGGAGACTCTTTAGAAGTGCGTGATGGCTATGTTTTCATCAACGGAAAACAAAATGAGTTGCCAGATAGGGCGAAACTTCAGTTTTCGTACGATGTAAAAGTAAATGGACCGCTCAATCCTGAAATGCTTCATAATCGCTATAATATTACCGATCGTTATGGTTATGGCAATAACACATACCGTTTTGCCGCTATTTCGGATGAATCGCTTAATATGCTTAAAAACAATCCAAATGTGGTTGAGATTACGCGCTTTCATAATGAAAAAGGGATATGGGATCAAGGTATTTTCCCAAACAATCAAAACTATCCTTGGAACAACGATTTCTTTGGCCCATTATATATCCCGAAGAAAGGTGTAACAGTTTCCATAACCCCAGAAACCCTTCCACTTTATAAGCGTATTATTGAAGTTTATGAAGGAAGCGAGCTCGGGATAGAAAATAAAATAACCCAATCTGGGACCCAAGTTTTATTAAACGGTCAGCCAATTACAGACTATACCTTTAAAATGGATTATTACTGGATGATGGGAGATAACCGCAACAACAGTGAGGACGCCCGTACATGGGGATTTGTGCCTTTTAACCACGTTGTGGGCAAACCCGTATTCGTTTGGATGAGTTGGGATAGCTTTAACAAGAAAGTGCGTTGGGATCGTCTTTTCACCACTGTTGGCGGTAGCGGAAAACCAGTTTCTTACCTAATGTATTTTGTAATTTTAGTAATTGGTTGGTTTGCTTTTGATTTCTACAGAAAGAGAAAAAAAAGCATTAAAAAGTAAATCTTAATTTACGATACTTTCTGAAAGAAAGTATTAATCCATACTCTATTCATACACTTTCTATGGCTTTTCTATGGACTATCTATGGCTTTGGGTAGGCTTTGATACGGGTGATCCTAGGGTTTGACCCGTCCTAAAATAACTATTGTAATGGCTATTAAATGCCTTAAAAAGCTATTTAGACTAATTTTATTCAGGAATTAATCTAAAAATTCCCTGTCCTTCCAAGGCGATATATATAAACCCATCTGGACCCATTTTCACATTACGGACGCGCCCAATGTCTTGTGCAATTTTCTCACGATTCGTAACCTTTTCGTCCTTTAGAGTAAGCAATTCCACATAAGCGAATTTCAGAGAGCCTACCAATAGCTTGCCTTTCCATTGTGGATATTTTTCGCCTGTTACGAATGCCATTCCGCAGGGAGCGATTGATGGAACCCAATAATAAATAGGTGGCTCAATTCCTGGTTTTGTGGTTTCATCTGTGATTTTTGTGCCACTGTAATTAAGGCCGTATGTTACAATGGGCCAGCCGTAGTTTGCACCTTTTTTAACAATGTTTATTTCATCCCCTCCTTTTGGGCCGTGCTCGTGCATCCAGATTTTTCCTGTTTTGGGGTGCTTTGCCATTCCTTGTGGGTTTCGATTTCCGTAAGTGTAAATTGCTTTTTTGGCGTTTGGTTGGTTATAAAATGGATTGTCAGTTGGGATGCTTCCGTCATCATTCAATCTATAAATTTTACCTCCATCACGGGTTATGTCCTGCGGATTTACTTCGCGTTCGCCGCGTTCTCCAATAGAGAAATACACAAAACCGTCATTGTCAAATTCAATCCGCGAACCGAAGTGTTGTCCGGCTGTAGTATTGGGCTCCGCTTTGTACAGAGTTTCTATGTTTGTTAGCGAATTGCCTTCCAATTTACATCGCATTAAAGCCGTGTGACCGCCTTTTCCAGGACCTTCTTCCGAAGCATAGGTCATATAAATCCATCCATTTTCACTGTAATTAGGGTGTAATTCAATATCCAACAAGCCCCCTTGACCATTGTTGTATACTTTTGGCACATTCTTTACTTCCGTCTTTTCATCTTTTTTAAAGTGAATTAACCGTCCATCTTTTTCAGTAATTAGCATGCTGCCATCTGGAAGCCATGTCATTCCCCATGGGTTATAGAGGTCTTTGACCACTTCTTCAATTTTATATGATTGCGATTCGGTTTTTAGTGCAACATCGTTTTTCTTTTTCTTTTGGGCACAGGAAGTGAAAACCACCAATGCAGCAACTAAATATGTATATTTTTTCATGAGTATTCGTTTTAGCTAAAGATACCAAAGTTGTTCGAAATTTTCTAAAATCATTACCTATTCCTTTTTGCCGAAACCTCAAACAAACCTTATCTTTAACCAAAATTTTCGAAATTATGGAAGAAAGCTATCGCGTTTTAGTTGATGGGAATTATGAATTCCAGATGACATCTGAAGATGCTAAGAATATTAATCAAACAGAACTTTCCAATCAAAAAGTACATGTACTTAACAACCATAAATCTTTTGTGATTGAACTTTTGGAGAATGATTTCATCAATAGAAATTATACAGTAAAAGTCAATGGAAACACTTATAAAATAAAGGTTGAAACACATTTGGATCAACTTATAAAAGAAATGGGACTTTCTCTCGGCAACGCTTCAGTTGAAGATGAAATACATGCTCCAATGCCGGGAATTATTTTGGAAGTAAATGTTTCCGAAGGAGATGAAGTAAAAAAAGGTGACTTCCTCTGTGTTTTGGAAGCTATGAAAATGGAGAATACCCTCACTGCCCCACGAGATGGTGTTATCAAATCGGTGAATATTGCCCAAGGCGAAACGGTTGATAAAGGAAAACTTTTAATTGAATTTGAAAAAAATGATTAAAAAGATATTAGTTGCCAATAGAGGCGAAATTGCGTTGCGAATAATGAAGACCGCCCGTAATATGGGGATTAAAACGGTTGCCATTTATTCTGAAGCAGACAGGAATGCACCACACGTAAAATTTGCAGATGAAGCTGTTTGCATTGGTCCACCACCATCCAACGAATCCTATTTGCTGGGTGATAAAATCATTAAAGTTGCAAAGGATTTGGGTGTAGATGCCATTCACCCAGGATATGGGTTTTTAAGTGAAAATGCTGAATTCGGTGAAAGTGTCGAAAAAAGTGGAATGATTTTTATCGGGCCAAAATCGCACGCCATTCGCGTTATGGGAAGTAAACTAGCTGCAAAAGATGCCGTGAAAGAATACAATATTCCAATGGTTCCCGGTACTGATGAAGCAATTACAGATGTTTCAGCCGCAAAAAATATTGCAAAGGAAATAGGTTTTCCAATTCTTATAAAAGCTTCCGCAGGAGGCGGTGGAAAGGGAATGCGCATCGTTGAAAACGCCAACGAATTTGAAGAACAAATGAAACGCGCTATCAGCGAGGCCGAAAATGCTTTTGGTGACGGATCGGTTTTTATTGAAAAATTTGTCACTTCGCCCAGACATATTGAAATTCAGGTGTTGGCGGATAATTTTGGGAATACTGTTTATCTTTTTGAACGGGAATGTAGCATTCAGCGTCGCCATCAAAAAGTGGTGGAGGAAGCACCTTCTTCAGTTTTAACGCCAGAATTGCGGAAACGAATGGGCGAAGCGGCTGTTAAAGTTGCTAAAGCGTGCGATTATGTGGGAGCCGGAACAGTGGAATTTCTTTTGGATGACAAGCACAATTTCTACTTTTTGGAAATGAATACCCGTCTTCAGGTGGAACATCCAGTCACTGAATGGATTACTGGTCTTGATTTGGTGGAACAGCAGATAAATGTGGCCAATAATGAAAAACTTGCCTTTTCACAAGACGATTTAAAAATCACAGGCCACGCATTTGAACTTCGTGTTTATGCAGAAGACTCACTGAATAATTTTATGCCGAGCGTTGGAAAACTTGAAGTATATAGTCCACCGAGCGGGAAAAACATTCGGGTTGATGATGGGTTTACTGAAGGAATGCAAGTGCCGATTCAATACGATCCGATGCTTTCCAAATTAATAACTTACGGAAAGACAAGAAACGGAGCAATGCAGCGCATGCTGGAAGCTATTTCGGAATATGATGTGGAAGGCGTTAGCACAACACTTCCATTTGGTAAATTTGTGTTTGAGCATGAAGCTTTTCGAAGTGGAAATTTCGACACCAATTTTGTAAAAAAATATTATTCTGAAGAAAAATTGAAAGCCGTAAATGAAGAAGAAGCAAAAGTAGCGGCACTTTTCACATTGAAACAATATTTAAAAGATTCAGAAATGCTTCGTATGCCGAAGTAAAACCTTTGTGCCCTCTGTGCCTCCGTGGTGAAATATTAGCCACAATGGCACAGAGAACTCGGAGAAAAAGAATTTAATTATATGAGCGATAACAATAAAAAATTGCAAGAAATAATTGCTGAAGCCAAAAAGGGTGGTGGCGAAAAGCGAATTTCAAAACAACACGAAAAGAAAAAACTTACTGCCCGCGAACGTGTGGAATATCTTCTTGACGAAGGCTCCTTTGAAGAAATGGGCATTCTTGTAACTCACCGAACCACCGATTTTGATATGCAAAAGGAAGTGTATTATGGTGATGGTGTAGTTACAGGTTATGGTACAATTAACGGTCGTTTGGTTTACGTTTTTGCACAAGATTTTACAGTTTTTGGTGGTGCACTTTCAGAAACACACGCAGAAAAAATTTGTAAAATAATGGACCACGCTGTTAGTGTTGGCGCGCCAATAATTGGTTTAAACGATTCCGGCGGGGCGCGAATTCAGGAAGGTGTTCGGAGTTTGGGGGGGTATGCTGATATTTTTTATAGAAATGTGCAAGCTTCAGGCGTGATTCCGCAGATTTCAGCAATAATGGGACCGTGTGCTGGTGGCGCGGTTTATTCGCCAGCGATGACTGATTTCACTTTGATGGTGCAGGACAGTAGTTATATGTTTGTTACGGGACCAAATGTTGTAAAAACCGTTACCAATGAAAATGTAACTTCCGAGGAGTTAGGTGGCGCGAGAACCCATGCAACTAAAAGTGGGGTAACACATTTTACTGCTGCGAATGATATTGTGTGTTTGGAACAGATAAAAACCCTGCTCAGTTATCTTCCACAAAATAATAAATCGGTTACTGAGAAATTACCTTTTGAAGCCTCGGATGAATTTCGGGACGAATTGGAAACCATTGTCCCAGATTCCGCAACCAAGCCATACGATATGCACGGGGTAATCAAAGGAATAATTGACGAAGATTCTTTTTTTGAAGTGCATAAAGATTATGCAGATAATATTATTGTCGGCTTTGCGCGACTTGGCGGCAGAAGTATTGGTATAGTTGCCAATCAGCCAATGAGTTTGGCGGGTGTTCTGGATGTTGACAGTTCCAAAAAAGGAGCACGTTTTACACGTTTCTGCGATTGTTTTAATATTCCGCTTTTGGTTTTGGTAGATGTTCCTGGTTTCCTTCCGGGAACTGATCAAGAATGGAACGGAATTATTCTTAACGGTGCAAAGCTACTCTATGCATTAAGCGAAGCAACTGTACCACGAGTTACTGTAATTACCCGAAAAGCCTACGGTGGTGCTTA
>JAGQYZ010000097.1 GCA_020435865.1 Aequorivita sp.
TGATGCCCGTGATCATCGTGATGATCTTCTACTGCGTGGACCTGTGCGTGTGCTGACATATCTTTTTTGGTAATATTATTTATTTTCTTTGCTAAGTTGTTCTCCAAGGGTAGGCTGTTCTGCTAACCAGGCTTTATAATCTTCTTCAGATTCTACTATTATTTTCATTTGCATATTATAGTGGCTTATGCCACAGATTTTATTGCAAAGAAGCATATAATCAAATTCGTATGGCTCTAAGGCTTCTTCACCAGCAGCTGTAAGGGCCTTGCTCTTTTCTGATCTTAATTCATTGATATGCTTAACTTTATTAACAATATGATCATTTTGCCTCATCGCTTCAGTAGTGATTGTTGGGGTAAAAGCAAATTGTGTAATCATTCCTGGCACACAATTCATTTGCGCTCTAAAATGGGGCATATATGCAGAGTGAAGCACATCCTGAGAACGCATTTTAAACAATACTTTTCTTCCTACTGGCAAATGCAATTCGGTTACTACTTTATCATCCTGTCCGTTTGGATCGGCAGGATCAACCCCCAGTTGATTAATGCCTTGAATTAAACGAACATTAGCTTCACCAAGAGTGTTATCATTTCCACCGTAGCGGGCCTTCCAGTTAAACTGTTGTGCATAAAGTTCTACAATTAAAGGATCGTCATCTTTATCAACATTCATAATGTCCGTCCAAGTAAATAGCCCATAAATTATGAGCCCTGCCAGAGTAATTACTGGGATTATGGTCCAAATAAATTCTAATTTATCGTTGTCGGCATAAAAGGTTGCTCTCTTCACTTTATTGCCACGATAAACAAAAGCAAAGTAATGCAATACCGCTTGGGTAATAATTCCAACAAAGAAAATGAGGATCATTGTTACCAACATTAGAGTATCTATCTTGGCTCCATGCTCAGATCCAGACTCTGGCAAAAGTACATCCCCCCAAAACCAGAAGCTAAGAATGGTCAGAATGTAGATGAAAGCCAAAAAGCCCATCATCAAATATCCATTTGTGTTATTATCCTTGTCCGAAGCTATTTCGGAATGTATGGTTGGCTTTGCCTGTGCCAATTTGAAAATCCTGTTCATCTGCCAAACAGAGATTCCAAAAAGAATGATTACTAATACAACTAAAAATGTGGTCATCTTTACAATTTCTTCTTAAACTAAATGATTAAAAATGGTAGTTTTCACTTTCTCTAATAAATGGATCATTTTTCGGTCTTAAGGAAACTTTACCAAGTCCGTTTCCAACAATAAAAATGAAAAGCCCCAAAAAGAATAGTGTTGCTCCTATTTCTGGAATTCCAAAATGCCAGTTGTGGCCTACAGTGGAAGGCATTACTAATAGGAAAATATCTATATAATGTCCAACCAAAATAAATACAGCTGCTATAACCACAAACCAGGGAATTCTTTTATAATCGCTATTCATCAAAACGAGAATAGGGAAAACAAAATTAAGGATAAGCATTCCGAAAAACAATACTTTATATTCTTGTATTCTTATAATGAAATAAGTCACTTCCTCTGGAATGTTTGCATACCAAATCAACATAAACTGCCCAAACCAAAGGTATGTCCAGAAGATACTGAAAGCAAACATAAATTTTGCAAGATCATGAAGGTGTTTATCACTAACAAATGGAATAAGTCCTCGACCTTTTAAGTGAATGGTAACTAAAGCTATTACTGTAATTGCAGACACGAACATACTTGCAAAAATATACCAAGCAAAAAGTGTACTATACCAATGTGGTGTCATAGACATAAACCAATCCCAAGACATAGTGGCTTCGGTAAGAAGGAAAAACACAAGGAATAATACTGAAGCTTTAAAGTTTTTTCTGTATGGGCCATAGTTATTTGTTTCAGCTTGTGCCAAAGAATTCTTACGAGAAAAATAGCGATATAAATTCCATCCTAAAAGATAAATTACGGCACGAATAATAAAAAATGGGAAATTTAAATACCCGGACTTTGCTTGCAATATTTTATCTTCAGCTACCAATTCGTGATTTTGCCAAGGATAAAAATGTGTTCCTGCAAAAACAACAATCAAAAAAACAATTACTGAGCCTGGCAGTAGATAGGAAGTAATTCCTTCCATAACTCTATAGAGAACGGGAGACCAACCAGCTTGTGAAGCATACTGAATTGCATAAAAAACAAGAGCTCCCAACGCAAGCATCATAAAGAAAAATGCAGCAACAAAAGTTGCAGACCAAGGCCTGGTTTGCAATTGGTGCAACACATGCTCTTCATGTGATGCGGCGCCATGACCTTCTGGTTTTAAATCAGTAGCATGCTGCATGGCATTTTCTGAATAACCTTCTTGCCCACGGGCTTCATCTACAAAATTGGCGGTTTCGCCCTCCTCGTGCCCTGCAACGGCATGGCTCTCGCCGTGATGGCTTTCTTGTTCTGCCATTATTTTTTTAACATCATCGATGGTTTTCGGCGTGGTTAAAAAACCGAAGATTATTCCAGCAAGCCCTACGACTATTAGAATAATAGAAAACAGTTTTAAATTTTTTGGTAGCGTGTACATATCTTTACCTATTCTCTTTTAAATCTTTATTTAGGTTCCTATTCGGAAACTGTATTTGTTCCAGCTATGTTGGCTTTTACCCCTGTACTGTCTGCACTAGCACCAGCTTTTGAAGCTTCTAATAAGCCGGGTTCGCCTTTAAGCGCAGCTTTTAAGTCCATTACATGCATTGCGATTTGCCAACGTTCCTTTTCATTGGTCTGTGAGGCATATGAACCCATTGCATTCAAGCCGTAAGTTTCTACGTGATAAATTCCACCAAGCACAATATTACGTCCTGGATCAGCATAACTAGGAATTCCTAAGAATTTCTCGCGTGTTGCCAAGATTCCTTTTCCATCTCCTTTATCTCCATGACATACAGCACAGTAAATAGTATATAACTGATTTCCTACTGCCAAGTTTTCTTCAGTTACTTTATACGGGCTTTTAAGTTCCGCTTTGGCCAATTCCAGACCGGCTGTACTATTTTCATATTCATAAGGAGTAAAACCACGCGGAACAGTTTTTTCTGGCGGGGTCATAGCTTCTTGCTGGTTTGGGAAAATTTTATACTCACCGTTAGTTTCATAACCTACAGGTTTATACATATTTGGAAAGTACTGATAGTTTGGTTTGCTGTTATTAAAGCAAGAAACCAAACTAACCGAAGCAACAATGGCAATTACTATATTTATTAATTTTTTCATATTAATGGTCTTGCTCATTTTCAATTAAACTAATCTCTGATGCACCAGTATCATATAAGAATTTGGTAAGCTTTTCAACGTCGTGGTTGTCTGCATCGACTTCCATTAAAAAATGGTCATCTGTGGTTCGAACATCTGGGTTCTCGGCTTTCTTGAACGGCCAAAGCTTACTTCTCATATAAAAAGTGATTACCATTAAATGTCCAGCAAAAAATACCGTAAGCTCAAACATAATAGGTATAAAAGCTGGCATATTCTGATAATAGGTAAAGCTTGGTTTTCCACCAATATTTTGTGGCCAATCGTGAATCATCATAAAGTTCATCATTGCAACAGCAACGCTTAAACCAACCAATCCATAAAGGAATGAAGTAATAGCTATTCTTGTTGGGGCTAACCCCACAGCATGGTCCAACCCATGAACAGGAAATGGTGTAAATACCTCTGAAATATGATAATTTGCCGCACGTGTTTGTTTAACGGCCTGCATCAACAGGTCATCATCTGTATAAATTGCGTGTATCTTTGTTGCAGCCATAATTAGTTCTTGTTTTTAAGTGTTAGTGCCTGTCCAGCCCAATCATCACGTTTGGCTCTGCCGGGGAATTCACTAATTATCTCATCCAATAAATCGTATTCGCGGTCAGTCATTCTGCTTACCTGTTCAAAAGTAAAGATACCCAATTGGTGAAGTTTTTGTTCCATAACTGGCCCAACTCCACTAATCTTTTTAAGATCATCCTGCTTGTGAACTGCAGGGTCAAACGTTCCTATACCGCTTAGAAGATTGTCTATCTTACCTCTGTACTGTTCAAAATCCACTTGATTTTTTTCTGAATCTTCTTCAGTTGAATCATCAAAAACGGATTTAAAATGTTTTCCTTCAACATTTGCGGAAGGGCCAGCATCGGCAGGATATTCTTCTATTGTTTGTACGTGGCTAGCATCGTCACCGTGTTCAGCACGCAATTTTTTGAAAGATTCACCAGAAGATTTCAAAATTGTTTTTACCTCAGCCTGTGCAATTACTGGGAAAGTACGAGCATACAAAAGGAAAAGTACAAAGAAGAATCCGATGGTCCCCATAAAGGTTCCAATATCTACAAAAGTAGGCTGGAACATTGTCCAAGAAGAAGTTAATCTATCCTTGCTCAAATCCACAACAATAATGTCAAAACGTTCAAACCACATTCCTATATTAATAACAAGAGCAACAAAGAAAGTCCACATAATGTTCCTTCTTAATTTTTTCACCCAAAGTGAAAGTGGTACGATAAGGTTACACGTAATTAATGCCCAGAATGCCCACCAGTAAGGGCCTGTTGCAGCCCCAAAGGAAAGATATGTATAGTTTTCATAAGGTATGCCAGAATACCAACCAATAAAATATTCAGTAATATAAGCTACCGTAACTATACCACCTGTCAATAAGATTACCTTATTCATATATTCAATATGAAGTACGGTGATATAATTTTCAAGGTTTGATACTTTGCGCATTATAATAAGTAGCGTTTGCACCATCGCAAATCCAGAAAAGATTGCCCCAGCCACAAAGTATGGAGGGAAAATAGTACTATGCCAACCCGGAACAACCGACGTGGCAAAGTCAAAAGATACAATAGTATGTACTGAAAGTACCAAAGGTGTTGCCAAACCTGCCAAGACAAGGGAAACTTCTTCAAAACGTTGCCAATCTTTTACGCGACCGCTCCATCCAAAGCTTAATATTCCGTATATTTTCTTCTGAAATGGACTCTTGGTTCTATCACGGATCATTGCAAAATCAGGTAATAAACCTGTCCACCAGAATACCAATGATATTGACAAATAAGTTGAAATTGCAAACACGTCCCAAAGTAGTGGTGAGTTGAAATTTACCCAAAGCGACCCAAACTGGTTTGGAATTGGAAGGACCCAATATGCCAACCATGGACGCCCCATGTGTATAATAGGGAATAAACCTGCCTGTACAACTGCGAAAATGGTCATCGCTTCCGCAGAACGGTTAACGGCCATTCTCCATTTTTGGCGGAAAAGCAATAATACTGCTGAAATCAGTGTTCCGGCGTGACCAATACCTACCCACCATACAAAGTTTGTGATATCCCAAGCCCAGCCAATGGTTTTATTCAATCCCCATACCCCAATTCCAGTTGAAATGGTGTAGATGATACATCCCAATCCCCATAAAAATGCAACAAGGGCAATGGTAAAAACAATCCACCAAGATTTATTGGCCTTTCCCAGAACGGGTGCCCCAACATCTACACTGATGTCATGATAGGACTTCTCTCCCAGAACCAAAGGCTCTCTTATAGGTGCTTCGTAGTGTGACGACATATTTAATTCTTAAATAATTGGTTCTTGATTAATATTTTTATGCTTCCGAGGTGTTCTTAACAATCATATGGTAGAAAACATTCGGTTTAGTACCTACATTTTCCAAAAGATGATACATACGGTCGTCGTTTTTCAACCTTAATACTTCGGAATCTTTATCATTTATATCTCCAAATACCATTGCTCCAGTTTCGCAAGCGCTTGAACAAGCTGTATGGAATTCACCATCTTTTATTGCTCTTCCATCGCGTTTGGCATCGAGAATTGTTTTTTGTGTCATTTGGATACACATAGAACATTTTTCCATAACCCCACGAGAACGCACTACCACATCTGGATTAAGCACCATTCTTCCTAGGTCATTGTTCATATTGTAGTCAAATTCATCATTTTCATTGTATAAAAACCAGTTGAAGCGACGTACTTTATAAGGACAGTTATTTGCACAATAACGTGTACCCACACAACGGTTGTATGCCATATGGTTTTGTCCTTGACGACCGTGTGATGTTGCCGCAACTGGACAAACAGTTTCACAAGGCGCATGATTACAATGCTGGCACATTACTGGCTGGAATGCAACCTGTGGGTTTTCATAAGCAGGAACTTCAACTACTTTATAACTATCAAAAGCAGGAAGGTTTTCAAGTTTTTCAATTTCTTCTTTGAAGGTTTCTCCAGCAGAATAATATCTATCAACACGCAACCAGTGCATATCGCGGAATTTTCTAACTTCTTCTTTCCCAACAACGGGAATATTGTTCTCAGCATGACAGGCAATAACACATGCGCCACAACCAGTACAAGCATTTAGATCAATTGAAAGGTTGAAATGTGGCCCGACAGTTTCATCAAAAGGGCTCCATATATCTGCCTTTTTATCACGTACTGAAATTTCATTGTGGTCATAATCTGTTACTGGAACAGCATTGAAGTACTCTTTATCTTTTGTGTTGAAAATTTCAAGTGTAGTATCCTTTATAATATCTTCGCTACGGCCTGCCATAGTGCTCTGCAATTGCACACAGGCAAATTCATGAGTTCCGCTAGCCTTTTCAATATTTACTTTCTGAACTGTTGAAAAGTTTTGATATAATGGATATGCATTCACCCCTGTCTTCATTTCTTCTTGAATAGCAGCAGTTTTTCCATAACCCAGCGCCAAACCGACAGAGCCTTTAGCCTGTCCTGGCTGGATGATAACTGGAACTTTTTCAAGTACCACATTACCTAAAGTTATATTTACATAGCTACCATTTAATGCACCGTTGGAAACGTGATAGTTTTCAAGACCCAACGCTTCAGCATCGGAAGCTGAAACTGTAAGATAATTGTCCCAAGAAGCTCTTGTTATAGGATCTGGAAATTCTTGTAACCAAGGGTTATTGGCCTGTTGACCATCTCCCAATCCGGTTGAAGTATACAAGGTAAGTTCATAGCCGCCATCTTGTGAAAGCATAGAAAGCGCCCCGTTAGAAGTACTTTCTTCCATTGCGCCTAAACCTTCAGCAGTTGGTTTCACTTCTTCCATAATTATTTCAGCACTACTCACCAAAACACCAGCTTCTAAAGCTTTATTCCAAGAACCTCCTTCTAAAATAGAAGCTGTCCAGTTTTCCTTTATATAATCGTAATATTTTTGTGAATTGCCAGTCCATTGCAACAAACTGTCTTGAAATTGACGTGTGTTGAACAATGGGCGGATTGTTGGCTGCGTAAGGCTATAGGTACCTTTTTTAATTTGTGCATCTCCCCAAGATTCTAGGTAGTGCGGCGTTGCAGCAACCATTTTTGCTAATGATGCAGTTTCATCTTGTTTCATAGCGAAAGCAAGACTCATTTCAAGTTTTTGATATGCTTCAGCAAATTCTTTATTGTTTGGCAAAGAATAAACTGGATTTACTCCAATGGTAATTAAACCTTTTATGCTGCCAGAAACTACGCCATTAACAACGTTCATCACTTCGCTATTACTTCCTTGTCTGGTAAGTAATGGTTTATTAACATCCATTGCTTCGCTGTTAGCATTGAAATTCAAAGCGATAGTTTGTGATTCAACATCAGGCAAACTAGTTACTAATAATGCTTTATTTCCAGCTTTTTGAAGTTGTGCTTTTGCTTTGTTTACTGCATCGGCAATAGTTGAAGGCAACCCTGAAGTGCTTCCCCCTGTCAATGCTTTAAGAATTTGTATTTGCTGTGACGGTGTTGCCAAAACACGTTTGTCAGCTTTACCACCGGTTAAGGTTAAGTTAGCCTCAAATTGAACGTGTCTAGAAATTTTTCCGTTTTTAGGAATTCTTCCTTTTGCATAACCCTTGCTATAGCTTCCGCCTTGCCAATCTCCTAAGAAATCTGCACCAACAGAAACAATTACATCAGCTTTTGAAAAATCGTAATCTGGTAAGGCACGGGTTCCGTATTTATTTTGAAACGCATCCAAAGCACCTGAACAGGAAACAGTATCATAAACAACGTGACGTACATTCGGGTATTTGGCGGTAAATTCAGAAATCAATTTTTCAGTTGAAGGACTTGCGAATGTTTGGGTAAGCAGTACAATATCTTTCCCCGTCATTTCATTCATCTTCTGAGCAATAGCAATATCAAATTCAGCCCAGTTAACTTCAACACCGTCCACCATTGGACCAGTTAATCTATTTTTATCATATAATGAAAGTACCGAAGCATGTACACGTGCATTAACGCTTCCGCCATTCATAGCTAAATCATTTCTTTCAATCTTAATAGGGCGGCCTTCGCGGGTTTTAACCAAAATATTGGCAAAATCAAAACCATCAGCCATTGTAGATGCGTAGTAATTTGCAACTCCAGGAACAATTTCATTTGGCTGAACAACGTAAGGAATTGATTTAACCACAGGTCCTTCACAAGCTGCTAAAGTAGCTGCAGCTGTAGTAAAGCCTACATATTTTAAGAAATCACGACGCGTGGTTGAAGAAGCTTCTAACGCTTCTTTATTACCAAGAAATTCGTCCGTAGGGATTTCGGTTACAAACTCATTGTCCTGAAGTGCCTTCACTATTGGGCTGTCTTCTTTCAGCTCTTCAACACTTTTCCAGTATTTCTTGTTTGATGCCATATTAGTATATGTAATAATCCTTTTAATTAATTAATAGTGACATTTGCCACATTCCAATCCGCCCATTTCGGCTATTGTTAGTTTTTCAACTCCGTACTTTTTTGAAAGCTCTTCGTGTATCTTGGCGTAATATTCATTTCCCTCCAAGTTTACGTTGGTCTCTCTATGACAGTTGATACACCAGCCCATTGTAAGTGGCGCAAACTGCTCAACAACTTCCATTGTTTGAATTTCTCCGTGGCAAGTTTGACAAGCCACACCAGCTACTGTTACGTGCTGGGAGTGGTTGAAATAAACAAAGTCTGGAAGGTTATGGATTCGAACCCATTTAACAGGTTCTGTTTTTCCTGTATATTGTTGATTAGCAGCATCCCAACCAACGGCTTTGTATAATTTGGCAATTTCACCATCATAAAATTCTTTTGAGTATTCTTCTGTAGCTGTTTCTGGCGCAACTTCTGAAATATTTTTATGGCAGTTCATACAAACATTCAATGAAGGAATTCCCGAAGTTTTACTTCTTCTTGCTGAGCTGTGGCAATAATTACAATCAATCTGATTATCGCCAGCATGGATTTTATGCGAATAATGAATTGGCTGAACCGGAGCATAACCTTGGTCAACGCCAACTTGCATCATATAACCATACGCAAAATATCCCGCAGCAAGAATCAGGAAGATTGAAAACACCAAAACCAAAAATTGGTTCTGGACAAAGGCTTTCCAAAGCGGAGTATGCTTTTCTTTTTCTTCATAAACAACACCATTTGCTTCTGCAATTCTTTTAAGTGTATTGGTAACCAAGAAAAGCATAATAACCAATAATAGGAAAATAAGCGCCAAGGCGCCTAAAACCAAAGAATTTGAGAAACCACCAGCATCGCCTGATGCCGTAGCTACAGCTGTATCCGACGACGCCACAGGCTCAGGTTTTGGTTGGTCTACGTAAGCAATAATATTATCAATATCGGTTTCTGACAAAGCAGGGAAAGCCGTCATCACAGCTTTATTGTTATCTTCAAATAGCTTTACAGCAACTGGATCACCAGACGCTATAAGTGCAGAACTATTGTGTACCCACTTATACATCCATTCTTTATCATGCACAGAGCCAATGCCACGTAATGGTGGACCTACCGCCTTTTTATCAAGTTTGTGACAAGCTGCACAGTTTGCTTTAAATAAAGCTTCACCCGCAGCAACATCACCACCAGCATCGGTGGGGGCATCAGCGGGAGGAGCTGCGGCTTCAGCAGCAGTAACTTTTTCCGCTGGATCCTCCTGGGAATATATGGTAGTTGAAAAAGTTAGT
>JAGQYZ010000098.1 GCA_020435865.1 Aequorivita sp.
CAATATGGATAACAATCAAGTATTGGCAACCCTTCGCTATGATGCCAAAGTAAAGAAAACTGGAAAAACCTATAACGCCCAAGTTGCACATCTTTGGACACTTAAAGAGGGAAAAATCATCGCTTTTCAGCAGTTTTTGGACACCAAAAAAGTAGCAGAAGCAGAGAATTAAGGCATAAAAATTCGAGTAGAAAAAACAGTTTCCCCATGTCATAAATAAAAAAGGGAGGATTCAATCCTCCCCATAAAACCTAAAATCATGGCAAAAGAAACAAAAAAAAGAATTGGAAAGTTGGGCCGTAACTTGGCTGACAATGCATTGACAAGGTATATCACTTTTTCAGCGCTTTATGTTGCCCAAGGAATACCTGAAGGTATTACCTATTTTGCAATACCTGCTTGGTTGGCCATGAACGGTAAATCGGCCATGGAAATTGCAGCCTATGTGGGCGTGATTGGAATTCCTTGGAGCTTTAAAATTCTAATTGCACCTTTGATGGACCGTTTTACCTTCTTGGCAATGGGCAGAAAAAGACCGTGGGTCATTTTTGGGCAGCTCGGTTTAATTATCAGTTTTTTATGTATCGGGCTAATTCCTGACCCTTTGAAAAATACTTTTGGATTGATGACTGCTGGATTTTTTATCAGTTTTTTTGGAGCATTTCAGGATGTGGCGACCGATGGAATGGCTGTAGATGTAATCCCAGTAAACGAACAAGCTAGAGCCAATGGCTTAATGTGGGGAACCAAAACAATTGGTATTTCCACATCTTTAATTATTGGTACTTGGCTCATCAATACCTTTGGTTTTTCAATTGCTATTTCTTCACTCTCCATTGCAGTGGCAATGATTATGATTTTTCCTATATATTTCAAGGAACGACCAGAAGAAAAATTATTGCCCTGGACATCTGGCGAAGCCTCTTCAGAATCAAAACAAACACAATTAAAAAGTTGGAAACATATATTTAAAAGCCTCTATAAAGTTGTGCGCCTAAAATCGAGTGTCATGTTTGGTATTGGAATTTTTGCAGGAGGAATGATGTTCGGACTTATAGATACGCTACTACCAATTTTTAGTATCCAAGAATTAGGTTGGACAAATTCCTCTTTTTCTAATGCGTTCTCAATTACAACGGTAATAGGAGGCTTTTTAGGAATGTTTATTGGTGGCTATTTGGTAGATTATTTCGGTAAAATCAAAATGCTTTCAGTATATCTAAGTATACTAATCATCTTTATTGCTGCATTTGCTTTCATGACCAATTTATGGAGCAATAACATTGTTGTTTATGCCTTTATCTTGTCCTACTACACTCTCTACACTTTTTTATGTATTGCAATGTTTGCGGCAGCAATGCACTTGTGCTGGAAAACTGTTGCTGCAACTCAATTTACCCTTTATATGGCACTCTCTAATATGGGACGAGCGGCTGGAGCAGCCGTGCTCGGTGTTTTAAAAACCAACTATAGTTGGGAAATTGTCTTTCTTATTATTGCCATCATGCCTCTAGTTATGGTAATTCTAATTCAATTTATAAATTTTAAGAAACATCGAGTCACCGTAGATAGCTTTGTTATTTTAAAACACAAATTAGTGGCTCCACACGTAATTAAGGATTAACTTTAAACAATGCTAAAGCTCTTTCGAAACATCCGTAAAAACCTTCTTGCAGAAGGCAAAACCACCAACTACCTAAAATATGCTATTGGTGAAATAGTTTTGGT
>JAGQYZ010000099.1:0-3676 GCA_020435865.1 Aequorivita sp.
ATTTCGTTCGGATGGTTGATACGTGACCAAGAAAGGTCTGTAATGTGAACAAGTCCATCAACACCACCAAGATCAACAAATACTCCGTATGACGTGATGTTTTTAACAACACCTTCAAGTACTTGGCCTTTTTCAAGTTGGCCGATGATTTCTTTTTTCTGCTCTTCAATATCCGCTTCAATAAGCGCTTTGTGCGAAACAACAACGTTTTTGAATTCGTGGTTGATTTTAACCACTTTGAACTCCATTGTTTTACCAACGTAAACGTCGTAATCACGGATTGGTTTAACGTCAATTTGTGAACCTGGCAAGAAAGCCTCGATACCAAAAACATCTACGATCATACCACCTTTTGTGCGGCATTTTACGTAACCGTTTACGATTGTACCTTCGTCGTGAGCAGCGTTTACACGGTCCCAAGCCTTAATGGTTCTCGCTTTACGGTGGCTAAGAATTAATTGACCTGTGCTGTCCTCACGAACATCGATCAAAACTTCTACTTTGTCACCAACTTTTAAATCTGGATTGTAACGGAATTCGTTTAATGAAACAACGCCTTCGCTCTTAGCGTTGATGTCAATGATTGCATCACGGTCAGTAATGTAAACCACTTTTCCTTCAACTACTTCATCATCAAGGGTGTCAACGAAATTCTCTGCTACCAATTTTTCAAACTCTTCTAGCTTACCATCATCAATAGGATCAATTCCTTCTTCGTAGTTGTGCCAGTTGAAATCTGCAAGAAATTTTTCAGGATTGCTTTCTTTAAGCGAAACTTCTTTTGCAGGTTTTTTAGTTTCCTCGGTTTGAGTTTCTTCAGTTGCTACTTCAGCAACTACAGTTTCTTCTTGTTTTTTAGCAGCTTTTTTCTCAGCTACTTCTTTGTTTGCTTTATCAGCCATTTGCTTATTAATATTTGAAATTTAAGCTTCCCTCATTTTCGGAAAAGAAAAAAATCAAATTGTTTGTATTCTGCGCTGTTTCAAGATTTTACTGCGACTATCCCACAGAAGGGTTTGTTTTTGTTTTGTTTCAATTCCTCTTATTTCTTGACTCGTCGCTAAGAGGGGCGCAAAAATAATGTTTTTCTTTTGAAAATCAAAAGGTTTGGAAATTGAAACTCGATTTTTTTTTCTGAAGAAATTATTATACGTTGAATTTATTTTGAAGTCAATTAAAACAAAAGCCCCTGTCCGCCTTCATCGGTTTTGGAATCATTTGAATTATTTTCATCGTCAGAATCGTCCTCCTTAGAAGCCTCTTTTTCTTCAACTACTTCAATTTCTTCAGGTTCTACAGGTGCTGGCGGCTCGTAAGGAAGCGGTTCCAGCGTGTTTATTTCCAGAACTTTTTCTTTGGTAAGCTGGTTGCCCATTGCCGTAATTCCTTTTATGGCGATGAATTCCTCTAAATTCAATTCCATATTTTCCTCGCGCTCCTGCCCTCTTTTTTTTCCAAAAACAACTTCGGCCATTGGGCGATAATCCGTGAATATTTTTTCTAAATAGGAATTATTGTGTTCCGTAATTATCAAATCCTCTTTGTCGGGATGCTCAACTAAAAAGCGTTTCACATAAAAAAGTTCCTTTTCCCCTTCCCAATAAATGGCACTTAAGGGCTTTTTTGGGTCCCATTTTTCCAAAATAATCATATCATCATCAAAACGAAGCTGAAGATCGGGTACAACGGTTTTTACAATACCGCTCTGCTTCACAATAAGCAGTCTATCCTCTTTTCTAAATTCACCCAAAAGCTCACCGCGTTCGTCCACATTTAATCGCTGCACGGAATCGTCAAACCATATTTTTCGAGGTTTCAAGGTTGAAAGTCCCTTTTCTTTCAGTTCGATTTTTTTTATGGTGTATTTGGTTACGATATTTCCTTTGGAGTTTCTTCCTTTTACCAATTGGTCCGCAAAATCAAGATCAAACTTTAGTTTTTTGATGCTTCCGCTTTGGCGCAAATAGATGGTAACAACCTCAGCTTCGCCATTCGGATTGGCAGTAAAATAAAGCACTTTGCTACCCTTTGTTCCGTTGGTCATGTCATATTCTTTATCGCGGGTAATTGAGGTGACCGCAAAACGTTTTACGTAATTTGCGCCACGGGCGCCATCGCGATAAATCATATTGTAAATGGTACGCTTGTCCTTTTTCTTAAAAACGGCAACGTGAATAATACCCTTGCCCACAAAAGTCTTTTGATCCACTTTGGTGACCACCATGGTGCCGTCCTCGGTGAAAACAATTATGTCGTCAATATCGCTGCAATCAGTAACGTATTCGTCGCGTTTCAAACTAGTACCTACAAAACCCTCGGCACGATTAACATACAGCTTTGTGTTGCGGATTACAACCTTGGTAGCCTCAATATCATCGAATGTTCTGATTTCGGTTTTGCGTTCCTTACCTGCGCCGTAATCTTTTTTCAATCTTTTGAAATAATCAATAGCATATTCAATCAAATGTGCTAAGTGATGCTTTATTTGATCGATGCTATTTTCCAGTGATTCAATCTTTTGCTGCGCTTTATCAATATCGAATTTTGAAATCCGTTTAATGCGAATTTCGGTCAATCGAACGATATCTTCTTCGGTAACTGCTCGCTTTAAATGTTTGATATGGGGCTGCAAACCTTTATCGATTGCAGCAATCACGCCTTCCCAAGTTTCTTCCTCTTCAATGTCGCGATAGATTCTATTTTCAATGAAAATTCTTTCGAGGGAAGCAAAATGCCACTGTTCCTCCAATTCATCCAATTGGATCTCGAGTTCACTTTTCAGCAATTCAACCGTGCGATCGGTACTTACACGAAGCATTTCGGAAACCCCAACAAACAGGGGCCTATTATCCTCAATCACACAACCCAATGGCGAAATGGAAGTTTCGCAAGCCGTAAAAGCATAAAGTGCATCAATGGTTTTATCTGGAGAAATGCCACTGGGCAAATGGATTTGTATTTCCACTTCGGCAGCGGTATTATCCTCTATTTTTTTAATTTTGATTTTCCCCTTATCGTTCGCTTTTAAGATAGTATCTATCAACGATGAAGTATTGGTTCCAAAGGGAATCTCGGTAATAACAAGGGTGTTTTTATCAAGTTGGTTGATCCGTGCACGACTTCGGATTTTCCCGCCGCGCAGGCCATCGTTATAATCTGCCACATCCATCAATCCGCCCGTAGGGAAATCTGGATAAATCTGAAACTTTTTGCCCTGCAAATGCTTGATGGAAGCATCAATCAATTCAATAAAATTATGCGGAAGAATTTTTGTGGAAAGTCCAACCGCAATACCTTCCCCGCCCTGATTTAAAAGTAACGGAAACTTAACCGGAAGGTTAATCGGTTCTTTTCTACGTCCGTCATAGGAAGCTTGCCATCGGGTAACTTTTGGGTTGTACACCACATCCAATGCAAATTTTGAAAGACGCGCCTCAATATATCGCGAAGCGGCGGCGCTATCGCCCGTTAAAATATTTCCCCAGTTTCCTTGGGTGTCGATGAGCAAATCTTTTTGTCCAATTTGTACCATGGCATCGGCAATACTTGCGTCCCCGTGCGGGTGGTATTGCATGGTGTGCCCAACGATGTTCGCTACTTTGTTATAACGCCCATCGTCCAAATCTTTCATGGACTGCATAATGCGGCGCTGAACTGGTTTAAAACCGTCCTCAAT
>JAGQYZ010000099.1:3781-7339 GCA_020435865.1 Aequorivita sp.
GCCCAAATAGTCTGGGCCGGTAATTTCTTGTTCTTCGTTATTGTCGAGTTCGTCACTCATTTAAAAATATAGTTTCTTTAAAAGGTTATTCTTCAACTCTATCCAACTCCACCTTCAAATTATCAATAATAAACTCCTGCCTATCAGGAGTGTTTTTTCCCATATAAAACGAAAGCAATTCCTCAATACTCATAGATTTATCAAGCATCACAGGGTCCAAACGGATGTCATTGCCAATAAAATGCACAAACTCATCTGGCGAAATTTCCCCCAAACCTTTAAATCGGGTGATTTCGGGTTTTGGTTTTAATTTTTCTATTGCATTAACTCTTTCTTCTTCGGAATAGCAATAAATGGTTTCCTTTTTATTTCGAACACGGAATAGCGGCGTTTGCAGAATATATAAATGTCCTTCCTTTATCAATTCAGGAAAAAACTGAAGGAAAAATGTGATGAGTAACAAACGGATGTGCATTCCATCCACATCGGCATCCGTTGCGATTACGATGTTGTTGTAGCGCAAATCTTCCATCGAATCTTCAATGTTCAAAGCGGCCTGCAAAAGATTGAATTCCTCGTTTTCGTAAACTATTTTTTTTGTCATTCCGTAGGTATTCAACGGCTTTCCACGAAGTGAAAAAACGGCCTGCGTATTTACGTCACGACTTTTAGTGATACTTCCACTCGCAGAATCTCCTTCGGTAATAAACAAAGTTGATTCCAGGTTTCTTTCGTTTTTAACATCTGCAAGGTGCACACGACAATCACGTAGTTTTTTATTATGAAGATTGGCTTTTTTAGCGCGATCCTTTGCAAGTTTTCGAATTCCGCTTAATTCCTTCCGTTCCCGTTCGGCTTGAACTATTTTACGCTGAATCCCGTCCGCTACTTCTGGATTTTTATGCAGGAAATTATCAAGTTGGGTTTTTACAAAATCATTGATGAACGTCCTCACGGTTGGAAGATCGCCGCCCATATCGGTAGAACCGAGTTTGGTTTTCGTCTGGCTCTCAAAAACCGGTTCCATAACCTTTATACTTATTGCCGAAACGATGGACTTGCGCACATCACTTGCGTCATAATTTTTATTGTAGAATTCGCGCACCGTTTTCACCAAAGCTTCCCGAAAAGCAGCCAAATGCGTTCCGCCCTGCGTAGTGTTCTGTCCGTTTACAAAACTGTGGTATTCCTCGCTATACTGTGTTTTGCTATGCGTCATCGCAATTTCGATGTCCTCGCCTTTCAAGTGAATTATCGGATATGCGCTGTCTTCTTCCGTAATGGTTTCCATCAACAGATCTTTCAACCCATTTTCGGAATAAAACTTTTCGCCATTGAAATCTATCGTCAGTCCCGGATTGAGATAGACGTAGTTTTTCAGCATTTTTTCTACATACTCATTTCTATATTTGAAATTTTTGAATATGCTTTCATCAGGTATAAAAACAACCTTGGTTCCTTTTCGCTTCGTGGATTCTTCAATTTTAGCATCGTTTGTCAGTTCCCCCAAAGAGAATTCCGCAGCTTTCATTTGATTGTCACGAATGGATTCCACTTTAAAAAATGCAGAGAGCGCATTCACAGCTTTAGTTCCGACACCGTTCAAGCCAACCGATTTCTTGAAGGCGCGGCTGTCGTACTTACCGCCAGTGTTCATTTTAGAAACCACATCTATCACTTTTCCCAACGGAATGCCACGGCCGTAATCGCGCACTTTTACTTCTTTGTCCTTAATGCGGACTTCGATTGTTTTTCCGGCACCCATTACAAATTCATCAATACAGTTATCTATTACCTCTTTCAGAAGAATATAGATACCGTCGTCTGGCGAGGAACCGTCGCCGAGTTTCCCAATGTACATTCCTGGGCGCATACGGATGTGCTCCTTCCAGTCGAGCGAGCGTATGTTATCTTCGGTATATTGCGTTTCGGACATAAAGATTTGGTGTAGGGTTGCTAATATAAATATACGTTAGCACTTGTGAAACCAATACTTCGGAAAGTAATTAACAATAAAAAGCCTGATATTGTTAGTAAAGTATAAAAGAACAAGAGGTATAAAAATTCAATTACTAAACTTTTGCTAAGAATGAGTTTTGTCATTGATTTGTTGAAAATCTTTTTATAATTTCATTCCATAAATTTAAAGACATCAATGGAATTTATTGATTACTACAAAGTTCTTGGACTAGACAAAAATGCAACTGCTGCAGATATAAAGAAAGCATACCGCAAACTTGCAAGAAAACTTCATCCAGATTTAAATCCGAACGATAAAGCAGCGCAACAAAAATTTCAACAAATAAATGAGGCCAATGAAGTGTTGAGCGATCCTGAAAAGCGCAAAAAATATGACCAATACGGAAAAGATTGGCAACACGCTGATGCGTTTGAAGAAGCTAAACGGCAACAAGGTTCGCAAGGATTCGGCGGTGGTTTTGGAGGGCAAAGAACTTATTCCAGAGGTGGACAGGGTTTTGATGAAAGCCAGTTTTCAGACTTTTTTGAATCTATGTTTGGTGGCGGTTTCAGTCGTGGCGGTGGACAAAGACAGGCTGCAAAGTTCAAAGGACAGGATTTGAATGCTACGCTACGATTGAATTTGACTGATATTTTAAAAAGCCAAAAGCAAACCATTAGCATTGGCGAAAAGAAAATTAGGCTTACGATTCCCGCAGGTGTTGAAGATGGACAGACCATCAAAATAAAAGGGTATGGAGGTGAAGGAATGAACGGTGGGCCTAAAGGTGATTTGCTTATTACGTTTGAAATCTTTAACAATACGCGCTTTAAAAGATTGGAAAGTGACTTGTATTCCACCGAAGAAATTTCGCTATACACTGCACTTTTGGGCGGTGAAATTACGGTTGAAACACTTACAGGGAAAGTAAAACTAAACGTAAAGCCCGAAACCCAAAACGACACAAAAGTAAAACTGAAAGGCAAAGGGCTTCCTAAATACAAAAAGGAAGACCAGCACGGCGATTTGTTTATCACATATAAAATCGTGCTTCCTAAAAACCTTTCAGAAAAAGAAAAAGAACTTTTTACAGAACTCTCAAAAATTAGATAATGGCAAAGGAAAATTATATATTGGTCAGTCACTACTGCAAACACGCACATATTGATGATTCTTTTGTGCAAAATCTATTTGAATATGGTATTGTGTCATTTGAGGAAAAAGAAAACGACATTTTTATAGATGAAAAAGATATTTCAGAAATTGAACGTATGTTTCGTCTTCATAAAGATTTGGGAATCAATTTTGAAGGACTGGATGCGTTAAAACAAATGCTGAAACGAATGCAAAAGCTAGAAAAAGAAATGAATCTACTTCAAAAAAGATTGCGTTTGTATGAGTGAAATTTTCCGACTTAAAACTTATACATTGAAACGGAAGTGCATTACATCACCATCTTTTACGATATATTCTTTTCCTTCCACGCCCATCTTTCCTGCCTCTTTTACTTTTGCTTCACTTCCATAGGCTACGTAGTCGTCATATTTTATAACCTCAGCACGGATAAAACCTTTTTCAAAATCTGTATGGATCACACC
>JAGQYZ010000100.1 GCA_020435865.1 Aequorivita sp.
AAAGTACAATTTGCAATTCTTTTTATATCCTTTTTATGTTGTTGTTTTCAGAGGTTTTAGCGCTCGTCATTAATACAATCAAAATGAACCCTACATAATAAGCTCCAATCTGTCTGTGAAATAGATTTTCAACCAAACAATACATCAGCAACATTGCCAACATAGCCGTGGGGAAAAATTGTTTTCGGCTTGAAATAAAGCTGAAAACTATAAAAGCCAGGAAAAGCAACAAGGCTATGAAGCCAGCACTCATATAAAAATCCAAAAACTGGTTATGGGTGTTGTAACGTTCCGAAACAAATTTTTCCTTTTTCTTCTGATTAGAAATTTGAGTTTCGTAACAAGAAACCAGTTTATCTTTTGTAGCGTCAAAACCCATTCCTGTTAAAGAAAAGCCTTCGTTATTGATTACATTTTGTGCGCATTCCCAAACCACCGCCCTTAACTCATACGTCATCGAATTTTCAATAAAAGCAGGCGGGTTTTGTTGGTTTTCCGCTTGCTTATATTGAATGGCTTTTTCATTTTTAATTATAAGGAACAATCCAGCTAAAGCAGCTATTGCAAAAATGGCAATTATAGCTTTCCAAATTTTCCGTTGGCCATAAAACTGACGAATCAATAAAAGGACAAATAATGAAATGATGGCAATTTTTGAAGCGATTAAAATTATGAAAAGTACATTGACGAATATGTTCGCCAAATAATAGTTATTGATGGGATGGTATTTTTTTTGAATTGCTTGAAAGGAAATCAAAATACTAAACGTACTGAGAAGGCCTAAATAGAGCCTATCGATCAACAGAGACTCCACTACTTGAGGCGACTCTCCCAAGGCAAAACTACCTGTAGCATCCGTAATAAGAACAAAATTATAGATTGAAAATACAATCGCTGCCAAAGCAGAAAAAATGATCGCACTGTTAATTTTTTTTACGTCCGCCACCGGAATATAAAGAATAGCCAGTCCCACAGCAATCAATACTTTTTTGATGATATTGTAATCTTCTGGTAATCTTCCACCGATAAACGAATCGATGCAGAGGTATGCAAAAAGCAATAAGAATATTGATATAGGTAACGATTTTAGTTTTTTGAAATCATCCTTTTTTACAATAAAAGGAAAAGCAATCACGAGTATTGCCAAAAGAATATTAGGAAGTGCCCTAATGTAATTGTCAAAAGGAATTATGAGATAGAGCAACAAGAAGGCATATGGGTATATGGCAGATAGCAGTATCCTCATTGATATTTGTGTGTCTTAAATTTTAGGGGAAGATAGAAAACTCTCACCTAAAAACCTTATCTGGGCATTCAATTTAATTCAGAAAATCTTTTTTCATTATTTAAAAAACCAAACGTATTTTCAATGATAATAAATTTGTAGGAAAAAAGGGTTATTTTCCTACGTTTTAATGACTTTGCTATGGCTTTGGTATGGCTTTGCTATGGAGTATCTACGGCTTATATACGGGTGATCCTAGGCGATAGTATGGAGGTGATCCATCCTTAAATAAATCTACTCGTATTTATTAATGCAATTATCGTTTATTTGAAAAACGCTCTCTGAGAACCAAATAGATAAATTTGGAATTTCCCACCAAATAGCGTTTCCACATACGTCTTGGTTCTTGGGCAAAGCGATAGAACCATTCTAGTCCTGCTTTTTGCATCCAGGCTGGGGCGCGTTTGGTTTTTCCAGCTATAACATCAAAACTACCGCCTACGCCCATGATAAGGTTCACATTTTTAAGGATGTCGCGGTATTTGTAAAGAAAATTTTCCTTGATGGGAGAAGAGATTGCAACGAACAGCATTTGCGTTCCGCTGTCTGCTATTTGTTTGGCAATTGCTTCTTCATCAGAAGATGTGAAATAACCATTGCGGTAACCAGCAATAATGTTTGGACTATAAATCTCAGCATATTTGTCAACAACATTTTTAACCACTTCTTCTTTTGCTCCAAAAAGGAAGATTTTGTTGTTGTTTTTATGCGCCATTTCCACAAGGCTGGCCATTAGGTCTATACCGGCAACGCGTTCTTTAAGTGGTTTTCCTAAAAACCTTGAGGCCCAAACAACGGATTGACCGTCTGCATTGATTATATGGCATTGGTTTACGCTGTGGCGCAGTTCCAGATCTTTTTGCATAGCCACGACTTTTCCGGCATTTACTACAACGTGATGGATTTGCTCACCAGTTTGTATTTTTTCCTGCACCAGAGCAAGGGTTTCCTGCATGGAGAGGTTGTCTATGGCGGTGTTTAGGATTTGGATTCTAGTGTTTGGCAAAATATGCTTTGAAAATTGGCGCAAATATACTGTTTAAAAAAAGAAATGGTAGAATACCTTTTTCCATTATTTCTTTAAGATAATTAATATCTATGAATTAATCTGTATATTTAACTTGATTCATTTCTTTAAGGTTTTTTGAAAGAGATTTTGAAATTTAAATTAAGGAAAAGTTAGAACAAGAGTCTAAAATATATGTTATGAAATATGCACTATTTATTTTTGTCTTTTTATTGACTTCACTAACAAATGCTCAATGTGGTGGCGGGGGGTCTATACATTTAACTTCACAGGCAGATATTGACAATTTTGCAATTAATTATCCTGGCTGTACTTCAATTAATGGTAATTTATTTATAGACGGAGTTTTATATAACTTAAACGGGCTTGCACAACTAACCTCGGTAAGTGGACTTTTGCATGTACAGAGTGATTTTCTCCCTAGTTTATATGGTTTGCATAATATAAATTTTGTGGGTGGCGAATATAAAATTTATGATAGTCCGCTATTGACCAACATTAATGAACTCAGTAATTTATCTGAATTATCGGCGCTAAGTATTATAAATTGTGATGGACTGACAAGTATACAGCCACTCGCAAATTTAAATATAGATTCAAATACTTTTGTTCTTTATATCTTGGATAATAATTCGCTTGAAAGTTTAGATGGTTTAGAAGGTATTATTACCAGTGAACGTATATATATTAGAGACAATGGTTCGCTCACCTCTTTAAATGGATTACGAAACTTGACAACAGCTCGTTTTCTTGAAATAGTGCGTTGTAATATGCTAACAAGTTTACAAGGTTTGGAAAACTTAACTTCCTTAGAAATGTTGGTTATAGGTGGGAATTCAAATTTGATAAATCTAGATGGTTTACAGGGCCTAAGCTATATAAGCAGAACTATGAGAATTGATTATAATGGGAGTTTAGTTAATTTAGCAGGATTAAACAACCTTCAGGTAATTGATGGTATAGGTCAAAGTAATGGGGCAGATGTTTTAATAATTCGTAATAATCAATCTTTAGTAAATTTAGAAGGGCTAACTAATTTGGAAACTGTCAATGGAGGATTTTATATTTTTCAGAATAATAACCTGCAAAGCATTGAAGGAATTGACAATCTTTCATTTATTAAATATACTTTAAATGTTTATTCAAATCCTTCCTTAGTCACTCTGAGCGGATTTGAAAGCCTTGAAACGGCAGAAGAGATAAGGATTCGTAGCAACTCACAATTAGAGACAATCTCTGGTTTTAATGCCCTACAAGATGCAAAAATTTTTATAACTGACAATAACAGCTTACAAACCATTACTGATTTTGATAGCATGAATCAAGGAGTCCTTTGGGCGTCAGAAAACAACAACCTAAGCACAATTACTGGCTTTGGTGGAGCTGCCGAAGATGTGTACATAACATTTAGAAATAACCAAAGCTTACAGAGTATAAATATTTTTGAAAATGCATCACCTCTTGATCTTGATATACAGATTTATCAAAATGAACTGCTTTCATCCGTAAAAATAGCTCCTAATGCGTCAGGCGTAGTTGGTTTCCTATGTGCAGATAACACCTCTCTTACTAGTATCATTCCCTATCCTAATGTAAATTCTTTAAAATATTTCCATTTCGATAATAATGATTCGTTTCAAACTATAGATATTTTTCCCAATGTAACACAAGTATATAGGTTTGAAATTATTAATAATGAAGTGCTAGAAGAAATAACAAGTTTCAGTTTGGTTGAAAACGTGGGAGATTATTTTATAATTAATAATAACCCTGTCTTGGAAACTGTAGTTGATTTTAATAATC
>JAGQYZ010000101.1 GCA_020435865.1 Aequorivita sp.
GGTGTGTATATTTGGAGTGGTACTTGTGCTCCATTGTTGAGCGTTGGCGAGAATTCTCTTGCTGGTTTCTCATACTATCCAAACCCAACAAACGGTAAGCTTTCCTTGAATTCTGTTAGCGATATAGAATCCGTTTCTATGTATAACTTGTTAGGCCAACAAGTGTTGAGTTCCAAAATTGGTGCTACCACTTCGGACCTTGACATATCAGGATTGACAACTGGAACCTATATTATGAAGGTTACTGTTGATGGACAGACCGGTACATACAAAGTATTGAAAAACTAAATTTTCATAATTTGATATGAAAAGCCATCCACGAAAGTGGGTGGCTTTTTTTATTTAATTAACTTTACACGATGCAAAGAGAATATTCCTTTATAATCCCCGTCTATAACCGTCCACAGGAAGTGATGGAGCTTTTGGAAAGTTTTACGGAATTAGATTTTCATGAAGATTTTGAGATTGTATTGGTTGAAGATGGTTCTACGGAAACTGCAGAAATGATAGTGGGTCAGTTTACTGACAAACTTTCAATTTCATACTATTATAAGCAAAACTCCGGCCCTGGGGATTCACGAAATTTTGGAATGAAACATGCAAAAGGGGATTATTTCATAGTTCTCGATTCTGATTGTTTGTTGCCTTCACACTATTTGAAAGCAGTAGATTCATTCCTAAATAAAACATTTTTTCATTGTTTTGGTGGAGCAGATGCTGCGCACAAAAGTTTCTCACCTTTGCAAAAGGCTATAAACTATGTGATGACTTCTTTTTTTACTACTGGAGGTATTCGTGGAAGTAAAGCCAGTATCAACCGTTTTGAACCTAGAAGTTTCAACATGGGGATTTCAAAAGAAGCGTTTGAAAAAACGGGGGGCTATGCAAAAATTCATCCTGGAGAAGATCCAGATTTATCTCAGCGTATTTTGAAAGCAGGTTATAAAACAACATTTCTGCCCAATGCTTTTGTTTACCATAAAAGACGGATTTCTTGGAAGAAGTTTTATCTACAAGTGAAAAAATTTGGACTTGTTAGGCCTATTTTAAACCAATGGCATCCTTCCTCAGCAAAAGTCACTTTCTGGTTTCCAACAGTATTTGTGGTATTTGTAATTTGTTCGATTTTGTTTTCACTTATATACAGCCTTTTATTTTTATTACCCCTGCTCTTATATTTAATGTTGATATTGATTGATTCTTCGATAAAAAATAAGAGCATATATATTGGATTGCTTTCAGTAGTGGCTGTATTTGTTCAATTTTTTGGATATGGAACAGCTTTTTTAAGATCCACTTTTTTTATAAATCTTCTAAAGAAAGATCCTCAGAAACAATTTCCCTCCTTATTTTTTAGTTAATTTTATTGATATTCAAACAAACTGCTATGTCGAAGGGATTTTTTAAAAACAGTAAAAACGTAAAAGTGAACCGTTTTCTGTTCTTTCTGTTGCTCGCTACAATATTTTGGGTTTTAACCAAGTTCAGTAGGGAGTTTACTACTACAATGACAGCTAAGGTTAATTATGAAAACATACCCGAAACAGCTGCGCTTGCTGAAAATAATACCCAAAATATTACATTTGATCTTACCGCAAACGGTTTTGAAATACTTTTCTATAAATTTAAAAAGCCAATACTTACTGTTCCTGTTGGTAAATATTATTCTAAAGAAAAAGGAGGCTTTAAGATTTCAAAAAGCGAGCTAATGCGAATGGTATCTTCCAAGTTCAATAGAAATTTAGCAATTAAAAACCTTTCGGTTGATGAACTGAATGTTCATTTGGATCCTATTGTTTTAAAAAAAGTTCTTGTAATTGCAAAAACGGATATTTCATTTAAAAATGGCTTTAAAGCAGTAGACAGTATAAAGATTATTCCAGATTCAGTTACTATTTCTGGGCCTTCGGGAAGTTTGAAAAATATAGAGTCAATAGACACAGAACTGATTTCCATCAAAAATGTTGAAAAAAATATTTCCGAAACAACAAAAGTTGTTAGCCCTGGAAGTGAAATAATGTCTATTAAACCCAATAAAGTTAATGTTGCTCTTGCTGTTGCAGAGTTTTCTCAAGGTCAATATACTTTTCCTGTAGAAGTTATTAACCTACCGCCAGATGTGAATATTAAAATGGTGCCCCAAGTGGTAACTGTTACTTTTGATGTCTCTGTAAACGATTTTGCTAATATTTCTAAAGAGGACTTTAGACTGGTCTGTGACTATTCACAAAGAAACAAAGATGAAAATTTTATGTTACCATTTCTTGAGAAAAAGCCCCAAGACATTCACAATGTGGTTTTTGAACCGAAAAAAATCGATTTTTTTATATTCAAATAGGTATTCAATTTCAAAAAATAAAAGACACCCCAGTGAAAATAATTGGTCTAACAGGTGGAATTGGTAGCGGAAAAACAACTGTAGCAAAGTTGTTTTCTGAATTGGGTGTACCTATATACATTGCAGATATTGAGGCCAAAAAACTTACTGATTCCTCAAAAGTGATTCGCCGTAAACTTATTGCATTACTTGGTGAAGATGCTTATAATGGACAAAAACTCAATCGTAAATTTGTTGCAGATAAAATTTTCAATAATAAAACCCTCTTGGACAGTGTGAATGCCGTGATACATCCAAAGGTTGCGGCACATTTTAGAAAATGGGTTTCAAAGCAGAAAACTCCTTATGTGATAAAAGAGGCTGCAATACTCTTTGAAAACGATAGCTACAAAAATTGTGATTTGGTAATATTAGTCACTGCTCCAAAAGCGGTTCGCATTGCCCGTATTATGGACAGAGATAATACGTCTACAAAGGAAATAGAACAGCGTATGAATAATCAATGGAGCGATGAAAAAAAACAAAAACTTGCAGACATAATTATTGAGAATATTGATTTAAAAACTACTATGAAGGAAGTTAAAAAAATTCATGATTCCATAAGCTAGCTACTAGTATAACTATTTTCTTCTTTTGTTAACATTTGGTTAAATGAACGACTATCTAAATGTTAAAATCTTACTTTTGAGTTATGAATAAAAAACTATTCGTATTGCTCATAGCGCTCATGAGTCTCTCATTATTGGGAATAGTATTTGTTCAAGGATATTGGATATCAAATGCATACCGAACCAAGACTGACCAATTTACCATCAACGCCAAGCAAGTGCTTTTGACCGTTGCCAAGGAAATCAAACTGAGAGAAACCGAAGCTTATTATCAGCTTTATAGACCGTATATTGACAGTATTAAAGTCCCTGACAATGTGAGTATTACGGAATTGGCATATAAATATCAGAATAAAGCCACCAATGAAACCTATATTTTCACTGATGGGATTTTGGAACAGGATTACAAACTTTCAGCTGGTCTTATTGATCCCGATGCAGATAGTATTCAATTCAAGAAACTGACAAACCGGAAAACCAAAACTTTAATCTCTGAAGGTATTGATGGGATTGCAACCCCAAGGGTGAGTGAAGAATCTTTTACAAGGATGACCGATTACGAGCAAAAACAATTTGAAGATTTTGTTAGTAATATTACAGCACTTACCCCTATATACAAACGGGTCAATGCTAGTGAAATAACAAGATTAATTGAAAATGAAATTAAGGAAAGAGGATTAAATTCAAAATTTGAATTTGCAGTTTATAGTAATAATCTTGAAACTAAAGTAAGATCAAAGAATTTTAAATATGATGATCAAAACACCTATATAGTTCCTCTTTTTGATGCTGAAAATAATACCAATTATGAGCTATTTGTAAATTTTTCTGAAAAGGAAAAATTGGTTCTGAACAGTATTTTGGGAATGGCAATACTTTCATTGGTTTTTACGGCAGTTATAATACTTGCTTATTCTAGTGCTATTTCACAGATATATAAACAACGGCAGATTTCACAGATTAAAAGTGATTTTATAAATAATATGACACACGAGTTTAAAACTCCCATAGCAACAATTAACTTGGCTTTAGATTCACTTAAGAATCCAAAAGTGAAGGATAATAGGGAGTTTTTGGATCGCTATTTAGGAATGATTAGGGATGAAAACAAGCGCATGCATGCACAGGTTGAAAATGTATTGCGAATTTCAAAACTTGAAAAAAATGAACTGGATTTGCCTAAGGAACGTGTCAGTTTACAAAATGTCGTTGAAGATGCTATTTCGCACGTAAGTTTGATTGTGGAAGATAGGGGAGGCTATATTAAAACCCATTTCGGAGCGCTCCAATCTGCGGTTTTGGCAAACGAATCACATCTGACTAATGTAATTGTAAACTTGCTGGACAACGCCATAAAATATTCTGAAGATGAACCAAAAATTGATATTTATTCTGAAAATGTAAAAAACAGTGTCGTTCTCAAAATACGCGACCAAGGTATGGGAATGAGCAAACCTGTTCAGAAAAAAATATTTGAAAAATTTTACCGGGAACATACGGGTGATATACACAACGTAAAAGGTCACGGCCTTGGCCTTGCATACGTAAAACGCATTTTGGATGACCACGATGCCGAAATATTCGTGGAAAGCGAAAAAGGAAAGGGCAGCACATTTATAATAAAACTAC
>JAGQYZ010000102.1:0-3401 GCA_020435865.1 Aequorivita sp.
GGATTTTAACAACAGTAGCAATAATAGCGATTATAATAGGATATAATTATCTATATAAAGACCATCGTAACATTGAAAGTGAAAAAGCCCAATATTCATTGACAGCCCAGCAAATACATATAGAATATAATAATGACCCTATTGTTTTCCAAAATAAATATCTCAACAAAACAATTGAAATTATAGGATTTGTTTCTGAAATAGGAGCAACTGAAATAACATTAGATGATATGATATTCTGCCAATTTTCAAAACAATTTAATCAACAGGGAATAAAACTAAATTCAAAAATATCAATAAAAGGAAGATTTATAGGATATGACGATTTACTGGAACAATTAAAATTTGACCAGTGTATTATTACTTAACTAAAACAATTCATTATGAAAACAAAACTATTATTACTGACCTTATTTGGCTTTTTTGCCACAAACGCACAAACAACCTATAATTTAAATTGGTTTATGGGCATTGGCACCAACGTAGATTTAACTATTGACCAAGGCGATACCGTCATTTGGACATGGCAGGATGCTCTCCCCCATACTGTTGAAAATGAAGTGGGAAACTCTGTTGAAACTTTTAATAGTGGAACTATTACCGGAATAGGAGAGACATATTCATACACATTTACTGTAGTTGGCGACAATCATTATTTTTGTGGAATTCACGGTGCAGGTAATATGTCAGGCAACATAACAGTTAGAGAAGTATTGGGCGTAGATGAAAACAACTTGAACACAATTAGTCTCTACCCAAACCCCGCATCTTCAGTATTAAATATAGAATTGCCAAAAAATATGCAAACTGGGCAAATAACTGTATTTGATATTTTAGGAAAAGAAGTTTATTCACAAGAATTTGAATCAAAAGATAATCTTGGAATAAACATTTTGAATTGGAATTCAGGAAGCTATTTCTTAAAAGTAGTTTCAGGCGAAAATACACAAACGGAAAGATTCATTAAAAACTGATTTGTTTGAAAAACTTTTTGCTTCTAATTTTGTGGATGCCATTACTGACCTTTGCCCAAGAAGATCTTCTTGCTGAAATTAACAAAGATTCGGTAACTAATGAATATGCAATTGCAGCCTTTAAAGGCCTTAAGATTGTAAATTTTGAATCCACAAAATTAGTAGCCAAAAAGGAACTTACATTAATAGTTTCCCATAGGTTTGGAAGCATTGAAAATGGGTTCGATAGTTTTTTTGGCCTCGATGACGCTGTTACCCGATTAAATTTTGTCTATGGAATTTCAGATGGATTCAATATTGGTGTTTCGCGCAGCTCGTATCAAAAAATTTATGAAGGCTCAATAAAATACAGGTTGGTGAATCAACAAGAAAATGGATTTCCCTTTACAATTGTTGGGTATAATTCATTGATGATTAACACAGCTTTGGATAAAGATAATCTTCCAAAGTTGAAGTTTAAACACCGCTTGGCATATGCTACCCAACTTTTAATTTCCCGAAAACTGAATACTAATTTTTCTGTGGAAATAGCACCAACTTATTTTCACGATAATTATGTTGCGATTAACGAACAAGATAATTCTCAGTTTGCAATTGGGTTTGGAGGGCGCTACAAATTAGGAAAACGATGGTCATTGAATATTGATTATGGTCTTCACTTAAACCGTGCCAGTACATCGCCTTTCAGAAATCCATTATCGGTTGGTGTCGACCTAGAAACGGGAGGTCATGTTTTTCAAATGCACTTTACCAATGCGCAACCTATGAACACAAATGGATTTTTGGGTCAAGCTTATGGCAATTGGGCTGACGGAGATATTTATTTCGGATTTAACTTGAGTAGGGTATTTTGATATTATGGATGTAAAAAGTAAAGCATTACAAATAACACTATTAAGCTCGATGATGCTTTTAATAGGCTGCACTGCTGTTAGCGAGGAAGATTTGGTTGATGTAACACTTATTGAGGTAGTTACATTTAATGAAGATGTTAAGCCTATAATAGACAATAACTGCATTATTTGTCATTCCAATCCACCACAAAATGGGGCGCCAATGCCCTTAGTTAGTTATGATAATGTAAAGGAAGCGGTTCAAAACAGAAACTTGATTGGTCGGATTTCAAGTGAAGACCCTGCGTTCTCTATGCCATTTGGCGGGCCTAGATTGCCTCAAAACTTAATAGATATGGTTATTCAATGGAATGAGGATGGGTTAATTGAAGAATAAAAATCATGAAAAGAATACTCTTGGCAATCTTATTTTTAAGTGCTATTTCCTTTGGTCAAAATAAATTTATTACAAAAACAGGATCATTAAATTTCGAAGCTTCCGTACCCTCTTTTGAAGAAGTGGCTGCAAAAAATAGTTCTGTAACGGTAATAATTAATACTGAAAATGGCGAAATAGCAGCACTTGCACTTGTTAAAGCATTCCGATTTAAAAATGCTTTAATGGAAGAACATTTCAATGAAAATTATGCGGAATCAGATAAATTTCCAAAGGCAACTTTCAAAGGAAAGTTTCTTAATTTTTCAAAAGAAAAATTAAGAGGAACAAATAATTTGTTCATTGAAGGTGAACTTGAATTTCACGGAGTAAAAAAACATTTCAATAAAATTCCTGTGAGTTTGGAATATAAAAATAACAGTATAATTTTATTGGGAAAGTTTAGTGCACTAGCTTCCGATTTTGGTATTAAAATACCAAAAATTGTGGAAAGCAAAGTTACAGATGAAGTGAAAGTTGCCTTCAACTTTGAACTATTAAAAAAGTAAAAATATCAATTTAAAATTCAGCGTTTCCAGGAGTTCTTGGGTAAGGAATTACATCGCGAATGTTCCCCATTCCAGTAGTAAACTGTACCAAACGCTCAAAACCTAGCCCAAAACCACTGTGAACAGCAGTCCCAAATTTACGAAGATCTAAATACCAATACAGTTCTTTTTCGTCAATTTCCATAGCCGCCATTTTCTCACGAAGCACATCATAGCGTTCTTCACGCTGCGAACCGCCAACAATCTCTCCAATCCCCGGGAAAAGCACATCCATAGCACGAACGGTCTTTCCGTCGTCATTTAAGCGCATATAGAAAGCTTTGATGGTTGCTGGGTAGTCGAAGAGAATTACAGGACATTTAAAGTGTTTTTCAACCAAAAAGCGCTCGTGCTCACTTTGCAGATCAGCACCCCATTCCTCAATTATATATTTGAATTTTTTCTTTTGATTTGGTTTTGATCGCTTCAAGATATCTATCGCTTCGGTATAGCTAACTCTTTTGAAATTGTTTTCCAAAATAAAGCGAAGCTTCTCCCGAAGTTTCATTTCGCTGCGTTCGTCCTGCGGCTTGCTCTTTTCTTCTTCAAGCAAGCGGTTTTCAAGAAATTCAAGATCATCGGCACAGTTTTCCAACGCATAGTTTACAAC
>JAGQYZ010000102.1:3516-5986 GCA_020435865.1 Aequorivita sp.
TTTTCAGCCCTAAAAGTTGGACCAAAAGTATAAACTTTTCCAAGTGCCATGGCATAGGTTTCAGCCTCCAACTGACCACTAACCGTTAGATTGGTTTCCTTTTCGAAGAAATCTTCTTTATAGTTT
The DNA here is from genome assembly GCA_020435865.1 of Aequorivita sp. Taxonomy (GTDB): domain Bacteria; phylum Bacteroidota; class Bacteroidia; order Flavobacteriales; family Flavobacteriaceae; genus Aequorivita. The sequence goes on from JAGQYZ010000102.1 coordinate 3,643, forward strand.
ATATTGCCGTTTTCATCAAGCGGTGGATTTTTGGCATTCAAAGCAGAAACACGGAACATTTCCCCAGCTCCTTCAGCATCACTTCCTGTAATTATGGGTGAATGGAAGTAATTAAACCCGTTTTTCTGAAAATATTCATGAACAGCAAAAGCAAGTTTCGAGCGAGTTCGCATCACCGCACCAAATGTATTGGTTCTGATGCGCAAATGAGCTTGCTCGCGCAAGGTTTCCAAAGAATGTCTTTTCGGGGAAAGGATGGTAAACTTTACGTCTTCTGGATTTGCCTCGCCCAAAACGATCAATTTTGAAACCTGTATTTCCACTGTCTGGCCTTGGCCTTGACTTTCCACAAGTAATCCGGAGACTTCTATGGCTGCACCTACAGTTACTTTTTTAAGAAGTTCTTCATCAAAATTTTCAAAATCAACTACACATTGCAGGGTTTTGATGGTAGATCCGTCGTTTAAGGCAATGAATCTGTTGCTTCTAAAAGAGCGCACCCAGCCTCGCACAATTACTTCGTGGTGCGTTGGGTCGCTTTTTAACAATTCATCTATAGTCTTGTATTGCATGGTCATTTTTTAAGAGCTGCAAAGATAATTTTTTTAATTCTGAAATAAGAATTAGCCATCAACTTCTTCATCTTCTTCATCGTCAGATAAAATTTCAATGGCGGGCTTTTTCATCGTTTCCTTATTCGCAATACTTCTTTCCAGTGAAAGGAGAAGCGTTGGAAGCAACAAAAGGTTAGAAAGCATTGCAAAAAGTAAGGTTATCGAAACCAACGCTCCCAAAGCTACCGTGCCTCCAAAACTAGAAATGGTAAAGACTGAAAACCCAAAGAAAAGCACAATGGAAGTATAAAACATACTTACGGTGCTCTCGCGAAGGGCTGCGTAAACAGACTTTTTAATCCTCCAGTTATGGGCTATTAATTCCTGCCTGTATTTTGCAAGAAAGTGAATCGTATCATCCACAGAAATCCCAAACGCAATACTAAACACTAAAATAGTAGAAGGTTTTATGGGAACACCCACAAAACCCATTACTCCCGCCGTAATAATCAATGGCAGCAAGTTTGGAATAAGCGAAATAATTATCATTTTAAAACTTCGGAACATCCACGCCATAAACAAGGCAATCAAAAAAATGGCCAGCGAAAGCGAAAGTATCAGGTTGTTTACCAAATAATGGGTTCCTTTTTGAAAAACCAACGCTTTTCCCGTAACCGAAACATTATAACGATCCGCTGGGAAAACCTTGTTTATCTCCTTATGAAGATCTTCCTCAATACGCCCAAATCTATCCGGTTTTGTGTCTTTCATAAACGTAGTGATGCGCGCAAACTGCCCAGTACTATCCACATAACTATTCAATAAATTTGTGTCTGTATTACTGCTTTTGGCATAGCTAAGTATAAAATTCTTCTCTTGGCTGTTCGGCAATTGGTAATATTCTGGATTGCCATTATAATAAGCTTGTTTGGAATATTTCACCAATTCCGCCACTGATAATGGCTTCGCAAACTCAGAAATTTCTTTAATGTGGTCTTGCAGTTCATCAATACGTTTCAAAGTAGAAAGGCTCATAACACCCTTTTTCTTTTTTGTATCCACCATTATTTCCAGTGGCATAATACCTCCATATTCTTTTTCAAAAAAGCGAATATCATCATAAAACCCAGTATTTTTAGGCATATCCTCTATAAGGCTTCCCGAAATTTTAATGTGAAAAATGCCAATAATACTTGTGCACAAAAGAAGAACGGCCACAATGTATATTGTGATGCGGCGGTCCCGTACCATTCGTTCTACCCACTGCGCAAATTTATTGATCCACTTTTTACTCAAATGTTTTAAATGCTTGTCTTTTGGCACTGGCATATAGCTGTAAACGATAGGTATAATAAGCAAACACAACAAAAAGATAGCAATAATATTTATGGAAGCCACGATACCGAATTCGCTCAAAAGTTCACTCTTCACCAAAATAAATGTAGCAAAACCCGAAGCGGTAGTTAGGTTTGTCATCAAGGTGGCATTACCAACTTTCGTTATTACACGCTGCAATGACTTTGCCTGGTTTCCGTGAAGTTTTATTTCCTGTTGATATTTGTTGATAAGGAAAATACAGTTCGGAATCCCAATAACAATAATCAAAGGTGGAATCAAAGCCGTTAGCACCGTAATTTCATAATGCATCAGTCCCAAAAATCCGAAAGACCACATAACCCCAATAACCACAGTACACATAGAAATAAACGTGGCGCGCCAAGAGCGGAAAAAGAAGAAAAAGATAAGCGAAGTAACAAATAGTGCAGCCCCAATAAAAAGTCCAATTTCGT
>JAGQYZ010000103.1:0-3137 GCA_020435865.1 Aequorivita sp.
CAGCTTCAAAAAGCACAAAAAAATGTTTTAAGAGCTTTTCTTTTACTTCTTCCATAGCAATTTCAGCTTTTCCCAATTCCACATTCAATGAGGTTACTGCTTTGCCTTTAATGCCGCAGGGGATCATATTGTCAAAATAGCCTAAATTGGTATTTACATTAAGCGCAAACCCGTGCATGGTTACCCAGCGGCTGGCACGAACCCCCATGGCGCATATTTTTCTGGCAAAGGGGGTGCCTACATCTAACCAAACTCCAGTTTCGCCTTTGCTGCGTACTGCTTTTAGGCCGTATTCCGCCAAAGTGCGGATTATCATTTCTTCAAGTAAGCGAAGGTATTTGTGAATGTCTGAAAAGAAATTTTCCAAATCTAAGATCGGATAGCCCACAATCTGTCCTGGACCATGATAGGTTATATCGCCTCCGCGGTTTATTTTATAGAACTTGGCGCCAATGGATTTTAATTTTTCTTCTGAAATGAGCAGATTTTCAATATGGCCACTTTTTCCAAGTGTATATACGTGGGGATGTTCCACAAACAAAAGATAATTTGGTGTGTCTTGAGGAAGGCCTTCTTTTCGGTTGTTGCTTTTAATTTGTAGAATATTTTGAAAAAGCAATTCCTGTAAATCCCATGTTTCTTTGTAATCTTTTAATCCTAAATCTATTATTTCTATTGATTTATTCAAAGCAAGCTTTTTTTTAAAAGAAAGGGTAAAACTATTGATAAATTACTTTTCTGGGATTCATTTTATTAAATTTTATGCATTTTTTTGCCTAAAAGCTGAAAGTTAGTTTCTTAAAAATTCTCTAAATTCCCTAAAGGATATTATATTTACAGTTCTAAACATTCACAATAATCACAAATACAATGAAAAAAAGTACTTTAAAACACATGCTGGTTTTATCCTTTACGCTATTTTGCTTTGGGATAAATGCACAGAACAATGCGTTATGGACGAAGGCTTCGGCCAGTGAAACGCAAACCCGACAAAAAGCTTTTAGAAATTCTATGCCGCAGGACTATGACCTGTTTGGGCTTAATACTTCAGCTTTTAAAACTCTTTTATCACAAGCTCCGGCAAGAAATACCGTATTTAGCAACACAATAATTGAGTTACCAACCAATAATGGAGAACTTCAACATTTCCGTGTTTATGAGGCTTCTGTTATGGAGCCTGCGCTTCAGGCAAAGCACCCAGATATCAGATCTTATGTTGCGAAAGGAATTGAGGATGCTTCAGCTGTAGCACGTTTTAGTGTTTCCAATATTGGTGTAAATGTGTTGATTTCATCACCAAACTATTCAACCATCTATATTGATCCTTATACAAAGGACAAAAACTACTACATTTCTTATAACATTGATAAGCTTCCAGCATATTCTGGAAATTTTGAATGTCATACTGAGGACCACGAAATTATTGGTATGTCAGATGCCAATAGAAATGCAGATGATGGTACTTTAAGGACCTTTAGACTTGCTATGGCATGTACTGGAGAATACGCACAATATCATTTAAATCAACAAGGTGTTGATCCAGGTGCTAGTGATGCAGTTAAAAAAGCAGCAGTACTTTCTGCAATGGTTGTATCTGTTACCCGTGTAAATGCGGTTTATGAAAGAGATGTTGCATTGACTATGGTTCTTGTTGCTAACAACGAAGATATTATATTTCTTGTTGCTGGTTCAGATCCATATACCAACAACAATGGAAGCGCGATGCTTGGCCAAAACCAGACTACTATTGATAACCTAATTGGTACTGCCAATTATGACATAGGCCACGTTTTCAGTACAGGTGGTGGTGGTATTGCAGGGCTTCGCGTACCTTGTGTTGCTGGTCAAAAAGCAAGAGGTGTAACCGGGTTGCCTTCTCCAATAGGCGATAATTTTGATATTGATTTTGTTGCTCACGAAATGGGTCACCAATATGGAGCTAACCATACGTTCAACAACTCTTGTGGAAACAACCGAAACGCTCCAACAGCATTTGAAACAGGGAGTGGTTCTACCATTATGGGTTATGCCGGAGTTTGTGCTCCAAACGTACAGCCACATAGTGATGATTATTTTCATGCAATAAGTATTCAGGAAATGTGGACCAATATTAAAAATGGACAAAGTCAGTGCGCTGCACAAAGCCCAACTGGTAACTTACCACCAACAGCAGATGCTGGTCCAGATATGACTATTCCAAAAGGGACACCATTTATTTTAAGAGGGACAGCTACTGATCCTGATGGCGGTGATGTGCTTTCACATTGCTGGGAGCAACTGGACAGTCAAATTGCTCCACAACCCCCACAAAATACCTCAACTGTAGGGCCAGCTTTTAGATCTATAGATCCATTGCCATCACCGGATAGATATATGCCAGCACTTTCGACTGTACTAGCCGGAAATACACAGACCACTTGGGAAGTTGTTCCTCAAGTAGGAAGAACTTTACGTTTTAGATATACAGTACGTGATAATGCGGCAGGCGGGGGCTCTTCTGCGCATGATGATATGTTTGTTACTGTAGATGGTACCGCAGGGCCTTTTGTGGTAACTTCACAAAATACCGCAACAACTTGGACTACCCAAACTTCTGAAATTGTTACATGGGACGTTGCAGGAACTGACGTAGCTCCAGTTAGTAGCCCAAATGTTGATATTATGTTCTCTACTGATGGTGGACAAACGTATCCAGTAGCTATTGCTTTGGGAGTGCCCAATAATGGAAGTGCTCTTGTAAACGTACCGAATCTTAACACTACAACAGGTAGGTTGATGGTTATTTCATCTAACAATATATTCTATGATGTAAACGATGCGGTTATTACTGTAACTGGCGTTGTGGGAGTTGAAGAATTCAGTTTTGAAAATTTTGCGGTTTATCCAAACCCTTCAAACGGAACTTTCAACCTTACTTTTAAACCAGCTTCCAATGATAATATTGAAGTTTCACTTTATGATTTAAGAGGAAGAATCATCAGTCAATCTACTTTTGATGATATTTCTGCATCAAATACCTTCAGCAAACAATTGGATTACAATTATGTTGAAAGTGGAATGTATTTCCTTGTTGTGAAAAACGGTAATAAAGTAACTACCAAGAAAGTTGTGAAGAATTAAATAGAGAATAGAGAATA
>JAGQYZ010000103.1:3178-5897 GCA_020435865.1 Aequorivita sp.
CGGGATTCCCTGTTCTTTTCTCTTTTTTTTGTAGAATAAAGAATAAAGAGGAGTGATTATACTATCAATTCTTACCTATATCCTCTTTATTCTCTATCTGTTTAATCCATTTTGAAAGCCCATTGTCATTTTCTGCCATTCTGAAATCTTTTCTTCCCATGCTTCCAAGGTTTCAGCGGTAATATATTTTTTATGATGTGCAACTAAAAGCTGGGTGCCTAATTCAAAAGAGGATCCAAGAGAAATGTCTATATAATTGCTAAATGCCTTGTCTGTTCTTGCAGAACCTTCGGAAATATTGCTGGGCATAGAAACAGAACAACGGCTTAATTGTGATGTGAGACCAAATATTTCATGCTTTGGAAAGGTTGCTATAATGTCAGAAACACCCAAAGTAATTTGAAGCCCCAATTTCCATATCTTCAAATTTTTATAATTGTGTCTTATTCGCATTCTAGTTTTTCTCTATTCTCTGCTCTATATTCTTTTTTCTATTTCAAAGCTTCACCGTTTCCATAATATGTGAAACTACTTGCGAGGTTTTTTCTACTTTAAATTTTAGGTTGAATACTATTCCTTGATTGCTTTTCTCAGCCAAAAGTTTTCCGTTGGTTATAGGGTAATACCCTGCTTCACCTCTACAAAAGCAGTGTTTTCCGTAGAGCAGTTTTACATCGGTTAAAGTTGCGTTTTCTTTAATCAAACTTTCAGTTCCCGCTGGAATTTCAAAGTGAATTGTTTCAGAATAATTGCCGTCTGCAGTTCCTTCTGGACCTTTTTTTAAGTAGGTGTATTCCACTACGGTATTGTTGCTATCCACTAATTGGGGGTATAAGGCACCTGTATCATCTTTTTGTATGGACAAGCTTTTGTTTTTGTGGACCACTATGCTGCAAGTGCCTTCCTCTGGACAGCCTACCGAATTATTCTCCATTTGTTTCATAGTTGTGTTTTCAGAAGAAGTTATAGTACCTGTCTGTGTTTTGCAGGCATTTATCATAAATAACGGGATTAATAAATACAGAACCTTCATTTGTCTAATGTTTAGTGTTAGTAGCTTTTAATATACAAATACATTGCCGAAATTCCTATTTCTCCAATTCAACCTCTAAATCAAGCAGATCTGGGTTTTTAAAATATGCTATAAAAGATGCCTGAACACGCACCGTTTTTTTATCATCTGAAAAAGTAGCTTCTGGATTTGAAACTTTCTTTATTTTTTTTGGGAAGGTATAATTCAAAGTATAATTGGAGCTACCCATAAAGGCTTCGGCCTGCTTCATGCTATCCACCTGCTGTTGGTGCATTTTTTCATCTTTTATATAAGCATCACGTTTAAAAACTCCTTTTTTAAAGGAATAATTCACCCCAATAACTTCTGGAGAATCCTCTTCTTTTTTTATTTCTGTATTAGAATCTGGGTCGGGCATTAAATCACCAGCTTGTTCCAAACCGCTCAAAATGTCATTTGCTTCACTTACGTTTTTAAATTGCGTTGAAATATCATAAATCATTTCAGACGTTTCTGAATCCATTTTCATATGGATGTTGAAGTTTTCCAGCTTCTTTAATTTCTCTTGTTCCTTAGCCGATAGTTTGGAGATACTATCCTTCTTTTCTTCTAAAAATTGTTTCATATAGACTATAGTGTCCATTTTCATTTGTGTGGAATCTTTCATAGCATCGCCACCAAAAGCCATCATTTCGTTGAGGTTTAATTCCACGGTCATGGTGCCGCTTCCGTCTTCGTTCATTACCATGGTTTCTGTAAATTGGCAGCTTGTGGCGGTAAAAGCCAGTGCGAGAATAAATAGTAATTTTTGTATCATCGGTTTATCTTTTAGGATTGTTCAAAATTATAAGTGCGGCAATTACACCGGGAACCCATCCGCAAACGGTAAGTATAAAAACGATTATAACAGAACCACAACCCTTGCCAATAACGGCAAGCGGAGGGAAAAGGATTGCTAACAGAACTCTCCATATATTCATAGAAAACAAATTTACGATTAATATTTAAGCTATCTGTCAAGCCATTTTTCCTTTTGTTACAAGATTATGATTTAATAGAGTTTAGTACCTTAGTAGTTTATTTATAAAAATGAAGTTTAAAAAAATTATTCCTCTGGTTTTGTTCTTCTTCACTATAACAGCCAGTAATGCACAATATAAGTTTTCGGGCTATGTGAATGCTGAATCTACTAAAGGTGCAGTGTATCTTTCCGCAGTGGATGATTACCGAAAAATTTCTGGCGTATTTCCAGAACAAATTCTAAATAAAATATATCCAGATTCCACAGGCTACTTCTCATTTTCGGGCGATAATTTACCTTCAGAAAACAAAATTTATAGAATCCACGTAGATACTTGTGCTGAGGAAGATCAAAACACTGCACATTTCACGGGGCAATGCCCAAATAGCAAAGAAGTTAATTTTATTGCGAATAATAGCGACACCTTGATGCTCCCCTTTTCTTTTGACGATGAAATGTTTTGCCGTGTGGTTTCAAAAAACGAAAAGGCCAATGCTTTTTTAAAAATCGATTCCTTAAAGCACGATATGATTTTTGCTTTCGGCACCTATCGCAGTGAAGCAAATAGAAAAATCAATTCAAAAAAATGGTTCAGTATTTTGCAACAATATGGTGAACAACTGCATGAACCTTTGGCAGAACTATACAGTTATGCTTTTTTTTCTGATAGGGCACAGCCACTGCAT
>JAGQYZ010000104.1 GCA_020435865.1 Aequorivita sp.
AAAGATGTGTTGCAAAAGAATGTCGTAAAATATGCGGACTTTTCTTTACTTTTTCTGAAGCTTTACTAAAATATGAATTTATAATTCTATAGACAAACGTTTCGTAAATTTTTACCCCTTTTTTGGTCAGAAACAAATGATCTGAGTCTTTAATGTTTTCAAGTTCATTCCTTAATGGAACATATTCATGTATGCTACTGAGGACCGCAGGCAATAAAGGAATGATTCGCTCTTTGTTTCTTTTCCCCAAAACCTTGATGGTTTTTTGTGCAAATGAAACATCATTTACCTTTATGTTTATAAGTTCCGCTCTTCGTATTCCTGTTGAATAAAAGAGCTCCACTATTAATCTATCACGCAGGCCTTCAAAAGCATGTTCTGTTTGGAGCAAATCCATCACGTTTCCTATTTCCTTTTCTGAAAACGGGACTTGTATTTTTTTGGATGTTTTTAAAGCTTTGTGTTTTGCCAAAGGATTGATTTCAATCTGCCCCGTTTTTAATAAAAATTTGTAGTAGGTTTTTAGTGAAGAAATTTTTCGGTTTACCGTTCGGTTTGAAATGCCATAATCTACAAGCAAAACAATCCAACTTCGAACGATTGAATAATTTACATTTATAATATCGTCATATTGATATTCTTCCGAAGCAAACTTTTGAAAACCTTCTAAATCCTTCAAATAAGCAGTCACCGTGTGTGGTGAATATTTTTTTTCGAGTTGAAGGTAATCTGTGAAGGCTTGAAAGGACATTTGTCAGTTATGGGTTATGAGTTATGGGTTATGGGTTATGGGTTATGGGTTATGGGTTATGAGTTATGAGTTATGAGTTATGAGTTAAAATTAGCGAAATTATTATTGGCAGGTAAAATTGTATAAATAAAAAATCCGCTGGAAGAATTTCCAACGGATTTGTATATTTCAAAATCAAAAAGAATTATTAAATATCTTCCTGATCTCTTAAGTTCTGGATGTATTGTGCTTTTTGAACTTGTGCTCTTTTCTTAACAGAAGGCTTCATAAAAGCTTGTCGAGAACGTAGCTGGCGCATAGTTCCGGTTCTATCAAATTTACGTTTGAAACGCTTCAGCGCTCTGTCGATATTTTCTCCGTCTTTAACTGGTATAATTAACATAGTGTCATCACCTCCTTTCTTTAGGACGGCAAAAGTAGAAAAAAGTTTTCAGTAATCAATATTCAGTATCCAGTATTTTAAAAAAATTATTCTTTATACAAAGAGGCACGTTTGCTTAAATCCTGTATTAGCTTCTCCTCTTCTTTACTTTCCAGCAACACATTGTAGTTTTTCCAAAAGGATTCGTGGTATGGTTTTGAGGAAAAAATATCTGCAGACCAATCATTTTGTTTCAATTCTTGGTTAATTAACTCTGGATCTTGGATTATATCACTAAACAATATTTCCTGAATAGTGTAATAATATTGTTCATCTTTATCAAAGCCAGGTTCCGCTTCGGTTTTAACTCTGTCGGAAGACCTATCGCCAGTATTAACCAACTTCGGGGTTTCATAGTAAATGTAGTTTGGGTACATTTTACCATTATATTCCATATAGGTGATTATAAGTTTGTGGATTGTCTGTGTATCAAAAAGGCTTTTGCTACGCTTTTTCTGAACATCAGAAGCGGCTATCAATTCATATTCCACTTTTTTAATGGCATAATTGTCATAATAGATATAAATCCAACCCTTTGGCTCAAAGCCTTCGTTATAGATATTTGGTGTATTCAAACCAACAAAGTCGGCTGCTTTTGAAATTTTGATTTTATATATTTTTCTTCCGTTATCAACCAAAATAGTGTCTAAATCAAACTGTTGTTTTTCCAAAATATTCTTTCCAAACAAAGCGCCTGTTACGTTAGAGTTTCTAACCAAATTGAGTTTTCCCTTAAAAAGATTTTCCAAACCATTTACACGACTATCGTTCCATTTTATGGCATTAACCAAAGACGAAGTTTTTACTGAATTTCGACTTATATTCACGGCCTTCGACCCTAGGTTTTTAAGATACGCCGAATAGGTAAAAAGACTATCAATATCTCTTAAATCATAACTTTTTCTAGTTTCGTCCACGTTTATTTTCAGGTTGTTTTTGGCTCCCGAAGCATAGCTGGAATCATATAAAGTGATGGCGCTTTCTATTAACCATTTGTATTCTTTTTTGTTGCGCTCCTTATGGCGCAAAAATCCTTTTTGAAGATAGGGTTGCTCGGGAAGGTTTCTGGGCAATTTTTCAATAGCTTTCTGTACAATACCATTACCTGTTGTAGGCCGAGGATCTGCTACTATAACAACTTCATCCAAAGAAGCAACGTCTTCTTCCAAAAATATATCAGAACCGTTTTCAAATTCATTTATAACAACTTTAAAACTTTTGTATCCGATAGAAGAAATAATCAAAGTGTCTTTTAAATGCTGCTGCGGCACTTTAATAACAAAATTACCATCAGCATTGCTTATAGAACCAATAGTCGTATTTTGTATGTAAACACTGGCGCTTTCAATAGGTTGAAAGGTTAAAAAATCGGCAACCTTTCCTTTTAGCTCGGTTTGCGCGAATGTGGTTGCGCCGATGAAAAAAAGTAATACTATAAAAAAATGCTTTATGCTAAAGTGCTTCATTACTATAATTTATATTTAAGAATAAAGAAAATATTATGTCGCCGGCTTATATTCTTTTCCCTCAATGACCATTTTGGCAATAATCTCTTTCAAAATTTCTGATGTTCCACCGCCAATAGGCCCCAACCTGCTATCACGCAACAATCGAGCCAATGGATAATCTTCCATATAACCATAACCGCCCAAAAATTGAAGGCATTCAGTCATTACCTCATCTGCAACTTTGGTAGAAATTAGTTTGCTCATCGTGGCTTCTTTCACCACATATTCGCCATCATTTAAACGTTTTGCGGCAACATAATTGAAGGTTTTACAAATTTCAACTTCACTTGCAATCTGCGCAACGCGATGACGCAAGGCTTGAAATTTGGAAATGCTTTTTCCAAAAGCAGTGCGATCTTTCATATATTGAATAGTATATTCCAACGCAAATTCGCTTCGTGCGTGGGCATTTATTCCCATAATTAAACGTTCCAAAGCAAAATGCTGCATAATATATGGAAATCCTTTATTCTCCTCGCCCATTAGATTTGAAGTCGGAATTTTAACATTGTCAAAAGCTATTTCGCCTGTATCGCTAGCGCGCCATCCAAGTTTATCCAGCTTTGTTGCGGAAACACCTTTCGCATCTCGGTCTACTACAAAAATACTGATGCCTTTGTTGCCCAATTCGGGAGCTGTTTTGGCCGCTACTATCAAATAATCGCTGTAAACACCGTTAGTAATAAAAGTCTTTGAACCATTTAAAATATAATGGTCGCCTTGTTTCACCGCTGTACTTCGCATTCCGGAAACATCGCTTCCGCCAAAAGGTTCTGTAATACAAAGGCATCCAATTTTTTCACCGGTAATACTTGGAGCAAGATATTTTTCCTTTTGCACGTGGTTTGCCTCTTTCTTTAGATGGGTCATCGCTAAGTATGCATGCGCCCAGATGGCTGCGGCAAAACCGCCACTATTTATTTTCTGAAGTTCTTCAAGAAAGATTACAGTATAGAAAAGATCGAGGTTTAATCCGCCATATTCTTCGGGTTGATAAATTCCGAAATAGCCCATTTCGCCAAATTTTTCCCAAATAAAACGTTCAATATGCCCTGTTTTTTCCCACTTCTCAATATGGGGTACTACTTCCTTTTGAAGAAAATCCTGAAAACTTTTTCTGAAAAATTCGTGTTCCTCTGTAAAATACATTTTATTCATGGGGTCTGAAACTAATATTTATAAGCCTTTTAGCGATTTATTCTGTTTACTCAACGGACAAATATAACTGAATTAGCTGTAACTTTCTTTCCGTCATTCCTTCAATTTTACTTAGTTCTTGTAGGCTTATGATTTTTTCGCGAAGCCGTCTGTATTCCCAGATTTTTTTTGCCATTTCAAAAGAGATTCCTGGAATGGTCGAAATATCGGAAGCCGAGGTCTTGTTCACATTTATTTTGGTAATTTCTTTTGGTGTCTTCACTGTAAAAAGATTGAGTATGCGCTGCACAACTGACGGATCCAAACCATACACACTATACAACTGAATGTCGTTTGAAAACCCACCCAGCTTCTCACGATAGGAAATGATTCGTTTGCTCAATGCTTCACCAATACCACTAACTTGTTGCAATTGTTCTTCAGTTGATTTATTAAGATCAATTTTTTGGGCAAATGGTTTTTCAATAAAACCCTTTTCACTTTTATAATCTTTTAAATTATTTTTTGGTTTCGGGTTTGTTACCCACTCGGGAAATTTGAAATAGGGACTTAGTTCATTCAACAATGAATCTGAAACGTCCGTAACCTTTTTAAAATCGGCTGCGGAATTAATCCATTTATCTTCTTTTCTGTATTGAAGCAAACGATCAATCTCTTCATTGGACATTCCCAAGGTGTAGCCTTTATAATCTGTGATAAAATTAGGATTGAAGGGATATATTTTCGGTT
>JAGQYZ010000105.1 GCA_020435865.1 Aequorivita sp.
GCAATTTCAAATTCCGGTTCAAAATAGATAGTGGTGTTTTTATCAATTTTAAAAGTTCCATTTTTTAATTCTAAAGACTGTGGTTTTGGAATCAGTGCAATTTCATTCTGCGCAAACATTCCGAAGGAAATTATGAAAATTGCATATAAAAGAAATTTTCGCATTGTTAATTTATAAATTGGTTTAATGTTTTGATACTTAGTTTGGGTGCAATTTTTCTTTCGGTTGAAAAGAAAATTGTTTTGTTCTCGTTCGGCAACAAATCGAAGAAATTATCCTCGAACTTTCCTTTTTTATCTGCCATTAAAAATACATTTTTTTGGAGCGTTTTTGAGGAAAGGGTAATTGCAAAAACATAATCAGTGTCCGTTCGAGCGGAGTCGAGAACTTTCGATTTAGAGTTTTTGGGAAGGTCTCGACTGCGCTCGACCTGACAATCCACTTCAATTTCTGGGTTTTTCAACTTCAAATCCTTCGGTTTATTAAAATAATACAGGTATTCACTTTGCCCGAAATTTACTTTTAAAACGCTAAATGCTTTATCAAAATTCAAGCTTTCCAATGGTAGCGAGTACAGGATTTCACTACTATTTTCAATGCTTTCAGCCAAAGATTTATTTTCATAAATTATTTTTCCATCAAAATCAATCAACTCTAGCGAAAGAGAATCTGTAACCGTTTCAAAAGTATCGTTAATCACAAAAATATTAAGCGAATCGTTCTTTTCTTCCGCAGAAACCAGCACATTTTCAAACGCTTTTTTCGCACGATAGTGTAGTGCTTTCCAATTGCCCAAATAATCAATGCTGGACCAAGAAACCGCTGGCCAGCAATCGTTCAATTGCCAATATAACGTGCCCATATTGTAAGGTTTTGCGCGGCGCTGGGCGTGGATTCCTTTTGTAATTCCGTAGGCTTGCAGCAATTGGCTCATATAAACGTAATCGTCAGCGTTTTGAGGAACGGGAAAGTCGCGCGCCATATAATCTGCTATGATTTGAAATCCCCGTGAATGTTTTTGATGATTTGCAAAAAGGGAATCGTTTAATTCAACAAAATCCCTTCCGATGGCATATTCTATGGTTTCAACACTCGGAAATGACTGAAACCCAAACTCGCTCATAAATCGGGGAACGTTTTCCTCAAAATGCTCAAAGGGATAACCGTCGTGCCACACCCACCAATCGTGCGCATCGCCCTCAAATTGGTAACGCTTGTCTCCTCTACCGTATTTTGGGGAACTTTCCCAATAGCTAATATTCGGACTTAAACTATCAACCGCTCGTGGTAAAATATGATTGAAAACCGCATAATAATTCGCCCAAATTTCCTGTTTTTGTTCCTCGGTTTTACCTTCCTGCCAGCCCCAACGATACCAACCTTCACTGTTTTCATTATTGCCGCACCAAAGCGATATACTTGGATGGCCGCGCAATTGTTTTATAGTTTCAATGGCTTCTTGCTTTACATTTTCCAAAAATGCGGCATCCCCTGGATACATCGCGCAGGCAAACATAAAATCCTGCCAGACGAGGATTCCTTTTGCATCACAGAGTTGATAAAAATAATCATCCTCATAAACACCCCCGCCCCAAACGCGGAGCATGTTCATATTTGCAGAAACTACGTCATCAATAAGCGTTGAGTATTTATCTTGAGCAATTTTCGCTTCCAACATTTGTTGCGGAACATAATTGGCGCCTTTCATATAAACCGGTTTTCCATTCAATTTGAAATAAAAACTTTCGCCTACGCTATCTTTTTTAGTAATTAATTCAATGGAACGAACTCCGAGTTTTTTTGAATAAGTTTCCAAAACATTTTTATTGTGAATCAATTCAACCTGAATGTCATATAAAAATGGTTCCCCTACATTGTGTGTCCACCAAAGTTTGGGGTTCTTAATAGTGAAAGGCATTTGATATTCGCTTTCACCAGCTTTGGTTTTAAAGGTTGAAGAAACCGTTTCGGAAGTAGTTTTATTGATGATTTTCAGCGTGATCTCTTCCTCTTTTACCGTTTCAATTTCAAACTTCGCGTTAATTTCAGCAAGGGTATCCGTGATTGATTTTGTTTCGAGAAAAATGTCTGTAAATCGTGCAATATCGTAGTTAATTAAAGAAACATTTTTCCAGATTCCCACTGTTCTTATTTTCGGCGCCCAATCCCAACCGTATTGATATTGGGGTTTTCGGGAGAAAACTCTATTTCCTTCGGGAAGTTTATAGGCCAGCTTTTCAGCTTCTTCGGCTTCAATGGAATCTGGGCTTTTGAAAATAAGGAGCAATTCGTTTTCTGCTTTTAAAGCATCGCTTACATCCACTTCCCAACTTCGGAAAGCGTTGTTTGTGGAAAGTATTAAACTGTCATTCAAAAAAACTTCGGCATAGGTGTCCAAGCCTTCAAAATTCAAAAAATGCTTGGTTCTTTTTAAGGTTTCTTCGGAAAGGGAAAAATGCTTTTTATACTGCCAATTTCTTTCAGAAACCCACTGTATGGAATCTTCATTGTTTTTAAGAAATGGATCGGGGATTTCACCCAATCGCAACAAATCTGCTTGTACGGTTCCGGGAACTTGAGCAATTTTCCAATCATTTTTTCCCTCTTCAGAAAATTGCCAATCGCCATTTAAGGAATGGGTTATATTTGGCGCTTCTTCACAGGAACTAAAAGCAAAAACAAATAAAAAAATGATGCAATGAAATTTTCCCATTGCACTAAAATAGCTGTTTTCAAAATAGGATATAAAAAAAATCTGCCTTAAAAAAAGTTTCAAGACAGATTTACAATCAACAATAAAAATTATGAAAAAAACTATCGCCAACCGCCGCCCAAGGCTTCATATAAATCTACGATGGCCTGGAGCTGGTTATTCTTTGTGCTTATTAGGTTTAAACTTGAGTTAAGCGCATTTTCTTGTGCATTTAAAACTTCCAAATAGTTTGCAAAACCGTTATTCAAAAGTTCTTCGGAATAGTCTGTCGCCAAATTGTAAGCTTCAAATTCTTTTTGGTTCACTTCAATTTTTTCGGTTGCAGCCTCATAGTTATAAAGCGCATCGGAAACTTCTTTGCTAGCTGTAATTACCGCAAGTCGAAAATCCAAATAAGCCTGCTCCTGCTGTGCTTGCGAAACTTCATACTGGGTGCGTATTTGGCGCTTGCTGAAAATAGGCTGAGTCAACCCACCAATTATAGTTGCAAATATTGAATTAGCATTGAAAAGTTTGTCAATTTCAATATTCTGGAAACCTCCCGTTGCCGAAAGCGTCAATGAAGGATAGAAATTTGCGCGCGCTGCATTGGTAAGTTCAAAAGCGTTCATCAGTTTGTATTCCGCGGCCATTACGTCAGGGCGGTTTCTAAGCAATTGCGCTGGTATACCTGTGTTTAAGACTATATCGATTTCTTGATTTTCCAAACTTCCACGGGGTATTTCCTGCGGAGCACTTCCCAATAAAATGGACATGGTGTTTTCCAGCAAACGCGCTTGGTTTTTTAAATCGATTAAAATTCCCTGTGCGGTGTACAACTGAGCTTCCGTCTGCTTTACGCCTACTTCGGTCACGTTTCCAGCTTCTTTTAATGCTTGGGTAGTTTCCAAACCTTTGGAGCGTGTTTCAATGGTTTCTTCTGTAACACGTATTTGCTCATCCAATGCTAACAATTGATAATAAACCGAAGCAATATTGGCAATCAGCCTACTTTTAACAGCTTGGTGCGCTGCCACGCTTTGAAGGTATGAAGCTTGAAAAGCTCTCTCATTGCTGCGAATTTTTCCCCAGATATCTGCTTCCCACGAAAGACTCGCGCTCAATTCATATTGACTGATTGAGGAAATATTTCCAAACTGGTTTTGGGCTGGCAATTCCTGATGGGAATATTTTGCATTTCCGTTAAGAGTTGGCAAATAAACCGCTTTTCCTTGTTTTACATATGCTTCTGCTATTCGGATTTGCTGTAGTGCCACGCGAATATCCATATTGTTTTTCAAGCCTTCCTCAATGTAACCTTGCAACAATGGATCCGTAAACAATTCCTTCCACGAAAGGGTTGCAATGCTCAACGTATCCTGCGGAAGATTTTCAGTTCGGTAATTTGCTTCATTTACAACCTGTGGCCGTTCGTAATCTTTTGCAGCGAAGCAGGAAACCAACAGAAATGGCAAGCTTACCAATATCAAAATTTTATATATGCTATTCTTTTTCATCTGAAATATTTTCTTCAATAGGTTTTAATTTTTCAGTCGGTACCCCCGTAATTTTTTCCTGTAACCACTGAAAAAGGATGAACAAAATTGGAATTACAAAAACCCCTATAATTGTACCAATCAGCAATCCGCCCACAGCTCCGGTACCAATGGAACGGTTTCCGGCAGCACCGACCCCATTGGAAAGTACCAACGGCATCAATCCAAATATAAAGGCGAAGGAAGTCATCAAAATGGGTCGCAATCGCGCTTCTGCGCCATCAATGGCAGCATCCAAAATAGATTCGCCGTGTTTTCTTCGCTGTAGGGCAAATTCAACAATAAGAATTGCATTTTTCGCAAGCAATCCGATAAGCATTATGAGCGCAATCTGGAAATAAATATTGTTTTGCAATCCCATAAACTGTGTTGAAATATAGGCTCCAAAAACTCCAACAGGTAATGAAAAGAGTACCGAAAATGGCAATAAATAACTTTCGTATTGGGCAGCGAGCAAAAAGTAAACAAACACCAATGACAATATGAAAATCGTCGTAGTTTGGTTACCTGCACTTTTTTCTTCCAAGGTTAAACCGGAATAAGCAATATCAAAGTTGCTAGGCAAGGTTTTACTCACTTCTTCAACTGCAGCAATAACATCTCCCGAGCTATAGCCTGGCGCCGGTGCTGCCGTAACCTTTGTGGAATTGAATAAATTGAAACGCGTAACCGATTGCGGACCATACACTCTTTTCAACGTAATGAATTGGGTGATAGGAGTCATTTCACCACTGGCGGTACGCACATAAATATTATTCAAATCGCTTTCGCTAGCTCTATCTTCCGGCAAGGCTTGTACATATACACGATATTGTTTTCCGAAGCGGGAAAAATCTGCTGCGAAAATACTTCCTATATACCCCTGAAGCGTATTGAAAATGGTCTGTACCGAAACTCCCACTTCCTTTGCCAAAGGTATGTTCAATGTCATTTCATATTGTGGATAACGTGTATTGAAAGAGGATTGTGCATATTGTATTTCAGGCCGTTGACTCAGCTTTGAAATGAATTCTTGATTGGTTTGGTCCAAATCTGTAAAGCTTCCCCCAGAACGATCCAAAAGGTTTACTTCGGCCCCAGCAGAGTTTCCGAAACCTGGAATACTTGGCGGAGAAAAGAATATAATCTGAGCCTCTGGAATTTGGGCTGCAATTCCGAAAAGTTGACCAGTTATTGCTTGTACCGAAAGCGAATCGGCTTCTCTGTTTTTCCAATCGTCAAGTCTAATAAACCCAAGGCCATAATTGCTTCCCGCGCCACTAATCAAACTTCTTCCATCAATTACTGATGCTCCTTGTACGCCGGGTAATTCCTTAATTTTAGAATAAAGTTTTTGGTTTACTTCGTGGGTTCTATCTACTGAAGAGCCCGCGGGAAGCTCAACGTTCATAAAAATAATCCCACGATCTTCATCAGGAACAAAACCTGTTTTCAAAGTTGCGGATGACCACCAAATCGCTAAAACTGCCAAAAGCAAAATAACACCAGTAATCCACTTATGTCTGTATAAAAAATGTACAGATCTTCCATAACGATCTACGGTAGCTTTAAAACCTCGATTAAATCCTTTAAAAAACTTCTGAATAAAACCTGGTTTGTTGCTGTTCTGTTTTTCATCGTGACCTTTTAGAAAAAGGGCGCTCAACGCAGGTGTTAAGGTTAAGGCATTTACTGCCGAAATAATAATTGCCACAATAAGTGTTACGCCAAATTGTTCGTAAAATACTCCCGTGGGACCCTTTATAAAAGTTACAGGAATAAATACTGCCGACATCACTAAAGTAATGGAAACAATGGCTCCCGAAATTTCGTGCATTGCTTTAAGCGACGCATTTTTCGGGCTTTTTTCACCTTCATCAATCTTTGAATGGACAGCCTCGACGACGACAATGGCATCATCCACCACAATTCCAATTGCCAATACCAATGCAAAGAGCGTCAAGAGGTTGATGGAATATCCGAAAAGATTAAGAAAGAAAAATGTTCCAATGATTGAAACAGGTACTGCAATTGCCGGTATTAATGTAGAACGAAAATCCTGTAAAAATATAAACACCACAAGGAAAACCAATAGGAACGCTTCAACCAAAGTCATTACCACCTTTTCAATGGAGGCATTTAAAAAGTTATTGGTATCGTAAGGAATATAATACGTGATGCCTTCTGGAAGATTGGCTTCAACCTGTTTCAATTCTACTTTTATAGCTTCAATAATTTCTCGGGCATTGGAACCTTTAGTTTGGAAAATACCCATGTTCACCG
>JAGQYZ010000106.1 GCA_020435865.1 Aequorivita sp.
GGTCCCAGGTTCGAATCCTGGCGCGATCACATTCAATCCCCATTTTTTGGGGATTTTTTGTTTTCATAATTTAATCATCTTACGTTCTATCAATCCCTTATTTTCTCTAAAATAAAATTTTCATAATGTCACATTATGAAAATATGAATTACTCCTAAATATTTTTAATAGCTCAAATCATATTGTTACAATGGTTACAGTGATTGTTACATATGTAACATAGAAATTTTAAGGTATTCTTGACATTTGATTATTCAATTTTTATGGCCCCTTTTTATAATAACCATTAAAAATTATGAATTATGAAAACCAAAAAACTACTAATCATTGTCCTTTTTCTTGCCAATGTTTCAATAGCCCAGGTAGGCATTGGAAATACAAGCCCTGAAGCAATATTGGATATCACTGCCTCAAATGTAGTAGCGCCTTCAGCAAACGACGGAATCTTAATTCCCCGTATAGATGAGTTTCCAGCCATAAACCCAACGGCACTACAAGATGGTATAATGGTTTTTGTTACAGGAAATGGCACGCCGTCAAAAGGGTTTTATTATTGGGACAATGCAACTTCTGCTTGGCTCCTAGTGGGAGGAGCAAAAGCTATTAACGATTTAAGCGATGGTAAAAGTGACACCGATGGCACCAACGACGGTTCATCAATATTTTTGGGAATAAACGCGGGGGCAAATGATGACGGCTCCAACAACCGAAATATTGGTATAGGTTGGGAAGCATTGATTTCAAACACAACAGGCAACGATAATGTCGCCATTGGCAATAATACGCTTAACTCGAACATTTCAGGTTTTTCGAATATTGGAATTGGGCGGGAAGTTTTATACAACAATCTGGGAAATGGCAATATAGGCATTGGGTTTCACGCCTTGTTCGGCAATACTACGGGAAACGACAATATGGCGATAGGTTTTGACGCCATGAGTAGTAATACCACAGGAATCAGCAATACAGCAATGGGTTCACAAGCATTGCGATTAAATACCATAGGGACAAGAAATAATGCCTATGGCAGATATGCCCTTGAAAACAATACGGATGGCATAGATAATACGGCAACTGGGTATATGGCTCTTCGAAATAATACCTAAGGAAATGAAAATACAGCTATCGGGAACTATTCATTAATAAACAATACAACTGGTTTTGGAAATAGTGCCTTAGGCATAAATACATTAGCAGGCAATACAACGGGCGAATCCAATGTAGCTATTGGAAGAACTGCACTCTATTCAAATACAACAGGAAGCTCAAATGTTGGCATAGGTAGAAGTAGCTTGTTTACGAACACTACTGGCGCTTATAATATAGGTATTGGCAGAAATGCACTGCTCTCCCTAAATGGTGGTTTTTCAAATGTTGCCGTAGGATTTGAATCTATGTACAACACTACAGGCAGTGCAAATATTGGGATTGGTTTCCATACCCTTTTCACCAATACAACAGGAAATGATAATGTTGCTATTGGATATGATACGATGTATTTAAATACAACAGGCAATCAGAATACAGCCGTTGGTTCTTATTCTTTAAGGAGCAATACAACAGGCTTTTTCAATAATGCCTTTGGTAGGTTTTCGATGGAAAATAACACAACCGGGGCAGGAAACACCGCCTTGGGGTTCGAAAGCTTAAGAAATAATACCACCGGAAACGACAATACTTCAATAGGAAATGGGTCTGGTGTCAACATTAATGGAAGCAATAACGTTTTTCTGGGATTTCAGGCTGGAAGCTCAACAACCTCAAACACCAATTCAGGAAATATTATTATTGGTTATCAAGCAGGTAGGAATACCGTTTACAACAACAGACTATATATAGACAATAGTAATACCACAACACCACTTGTTTATGGAGAGTTTGACAACAATCGTTTAAGAGTCAATGGCACACTACAAGTTAATGACCCTAGTGGCACCGGTTATCAGTTTCCACCTGCAGATGGTACTCTTGACCAAGTATTGCAAACCGATGGTACTGGAAATCTGAGCTGGACAGATCCCACTGTAAACACTACAGCGGCAATAAAAACTAGACCTAGTGCACATATTACAACATATTCCAATAGCCCTACAGAAAACAATCTCATTATGGATACTGTATTATTTAATCAAGGAGGTGGCGCATATAATACAAGTACTGGCACATATACAGCTCCCTTTAGCGGAGTTTATAATGTTTTGGCGAATCTTAGTTTAAATTTTACAAGTTCACCCAGTAGTACTATAATAATAACCTTTAGAGTTTATGTAAATGGGAGTATTGTGGAACAGAAAACCATTCAAAATGGAGCCACAATCAGCACAAGTTATGCGCAAGGCTTTACTTACGATTTTTACACAAATCTGAATGCAGGAGATTTGGTAAGTTTTAGATTTATTGCTAGCTGGAATGGAACTACACCTGCTCCAACTATTTCTGGTGGCGGGGGAACTGGAACCTCTACAATTTCTATTGTAAAAATAGATTGATTAAAAAAACTTCAACTTATACTACATAGTAAAGAGAAAAATATTTCGTTTTAGGAAACAAGGGGCTATTTATTCTGGATATTCCACTCGTAGATGATAAATATTGTTGAGCTTCTTCTTCAGTACCTTTTTAATGATTTCTATTTCCTTGAAAGTAATATTCGCATTCAAAAACTGTCCTTGCGCCATTTGGTTGTTGATTATCTTTTCAACAAACCCATCAATAATTGTTGAGGATGGTTCTTTCAAACTTTTGCTGGCGGCTTCAACACTATCAGCCATCATTAAAATTGCAGTTTCTTTTGAAAAAGGAATAGGGCCGGGATATGTAAAGTCTTCTTTGTTTGCGACACCTTGTTGGTCACGTTCGTTTTTATAAAAATAATATACCAAGCTTGTTCCGTGGTGAGTTCTTATAAAATCAATCACTCTGTCTGGAAGGTTGTTTTTCCGGGCTATTTCTATGCCTTTTATTACGTGGTCAATAATAATTTTAGCGCTTTCCTTCGGGTCAAGTTCGTTGTGGGAGTTGATTGAATTAGCTTGATTTTCTGTAAACATCGTCGGGTTCAGCATTTTCCCAATGTCGTGATAAAGTGCTCCTACCCTAACCAACATGCTATTCGCTCCAATTTCATTTGCGGAAGCTTCGGCCAAATTGGCAACATTCAATGAATGGTGAAATGTTCCCGGTGCTTTATTTGAAAGTTCTTTTAATAATTTTGAATTGGTATCACTTAATTCCAGCAAGGATACATCAGAAACCAATCCGAAGATTTTTTCATAAAAATAAATAAGTGGATGTGCAAAAAGGGTCGCCAACCCACAAAGGATAAAATATCCAAAATTTTCCCACTGCAGCGTCTGTATATTTCCTTCTTGAATTACGAAAAATGCAAAGTACCCAAGAATATAAATCAATGTTATCTGGCCAACAGAAATAAAGAGATTTGCACGTTTGTATAGTTCTGAAACAGTAAGAATAGTGACAATTCCAGCAATAAACTGAAGGAACATATATTCAAAACTGTTGGGTACAATAAATCCTAAAAGCAAAATAGTCAAAACGTGAACAAAAAGCCCCACGCGTGGATCAAAAAACGCTTTCAGAATAAGCGGTAAAATACATATTGGTACCACATACACATAATCGGCGTGTATTTTCAACACAAATGTGGTAAGAAAAACCATCAAAAATATGTTGAAAAATATAAAAGTGACCTTTGTATTGTTATGATATATGCTAGGCCTGTAATTTTTAAGAAAAAGAAAGAGCATTAAAAATACAAGTGAAACCAACATGGAATAGCCTACTAAAAGCCATAGGTAATTGTTTTTGCTCCAAATCTGGCTTTGAAATTCTGCTTTCAGCGATTCCAATATTTGAAACTTATCGCCTTCAACTACTTCTCCCTTTGCAATGATGCGCCCACCTTTTTCAATAATTCCCCGATTCGGGTTGAGGGCTTTTATCTCAGCATCTATGGCAGCTTCAGTAAGTTTAGAATTTAGCTTTACGTTTGGGTCGAAAACTTCGCTAAAGAGATTGTAAAGAAGTGCCTGTACGTCTTCAATATTATTTTTTTCTACCAACTCTCGCACCTTTTTGTTCAAATTTTCTTTTTTGAACAATTGTGAATAATTGCGTTCTTCAATCTCATTTCCTTTTTTTAGGTATATAAGCCTATCGTCTTCATAGGAATGAATTTCATCAGTAACACCATTTTTATATATTTCGGAAATAAAAATATCTGCTAATCTTTCAACCTTTTTTTCGGGAGTTTGATAGATGCTGTCTACATATTTTGTTTCGAGCTCATTGTTAAAATTTTCAATAACATTCGCTGCTACTTCACTATTATATTCAAAATACGGAATGGCATTGGCTCTAATTTCTTTTCGTTCTCTTTTTAAGGTCTCTTCACTTTTCTTAATCGTAAAACTAAAAGGCGCATACAAGTTTTCATATTGCCACGGTTTTCCTTTCTGAAAATTATATTTAAACTGACCACCTTTAGGCAAAAGGTAAATAATTAGAAGTGTGGAAACTATAAAAAGAAAAACCTTATAAATAAGGGATTGATTTTTTGCGAACAAAGAAAAAAGGTTTTTCATAAAATGATAACTTAAAGTAAAGGTATAAATAAGGAACGAGTTATCCCAAAACCAATACTTGCAAAGATTGATTTTTAAGATGGAAATCCGTAATTTCGCAGTCCTTATTTCAAATTAAAAAATAGTAGCATGAGCAATAAAGTAGTTATAGTATCAGCAGCCAGGACACCCATCGGAAGTTTTATGGGAAGCCTTTCTTCACTAACCGCAACCCAATTGGGTTCATTGGCAATTAAAGGAGCTATAGAAAAAATAAACCTTGCACCCTCTTTGGTTCAGGAAGTTTTTATGGGAAATGTGGTTCAAGCTGGTGTGGGCCAAGCTCCCGCAAGACAAGCTGCTTTAGGCGCTGGCCTTCCAGATACTGTTCCTGCTACAACTGTAAATAAAGTTTGTGCTTCAGGTATGAAAGCAGTAATGCAAGCCGCACAAGCAATCGCTCTTGGCGATGCTGATATTGTGGTAGCTGGTGGAATGGAAAGCATGAGCAATATACCGCATTATGTACATATGCGCAATGGCACAAAATTTGGCCCGGCTACATTAATTGATGGCATGCAAAAAGACGGTTTGGTAGATGCTTATGACCACAATGCTATGGGTACCTGCGCAGATCTTTGCGCTACGGAATATAAATTTTCACGCGAAGACCAAGATGCTTTCGCAATAAAATCTTACAAACGTTCTGCAAAAGCTTGGGCTGATGGAAAATTCAAAGATGAAGTTGTTCCAGTTGAAGTTCCTCAGCGTCGTGGAGAACCAGTAGTAGTTTCCGAAGATGAAGAATACAAAAACGTGAAGATGGACAAGATTTCTTCTTTACGTCCTGCCTTTACAAAAGATGGAACCGTAACCGCTGCAAACGCATCTACAATAAATGATGGAGCTGGCGCGATGGTTTTGATGAGCGAAGCCAAAGCGAAAGAATTAGGTTTAACTCCATTGGCTTATATTAAAAGTTATGCCGATGCCGCGCAAGAACCAAAATGGTTTACAACTGCGCCAGCAAAAGCACTTCCTAAGGCAATTGCAAAAGCTGGAATAGACATTAAAGATGTAGATTATTTTGAATTCAACGAAGCATTTGCTGTGGTTGGTCTTGCCAATATGAAAATTTTAGGATTGAACGATAGCAACGTAAATGTGAACGGCGGCGCCGTTTCATTGGGGCATCCGCTTGGCTGTAGTGGCGTTCGCATCTTGATTACACTCCTGAATGTTTTGAAACAAAACAATGCAAAAATAGGTGCCGCAGCAATCTGTAATGGCGGTGGTGGCGCATCAGCAATGGTAATTGAACGAATCTAAAATCGTAATTGTTTTCAATAAATTCTGAATGGATTACGGTATCTGCAATTTAAGCATTGTCCCACTTCGAGCCGAAGCTTCCGATGTGAGTGAAATGGTATCACAGGTACTTTATGGAGAACATTTCAAAATACTTGAAATTCGAAAAAAATGGAGTCGAATCCGCTTGGCTTTTGACAGTTATGAAGGGTGGATTGACAACAAACAATATGTAACGATTGCTGAAACCGACTATTTAGGTTTTGAGAAAAAGGAATTGAGGCTATCGTCAGATTTAGTAGATTTTGTTACCACTTCAGACAATCAACTTTTTTCTTTATGCTTGGGGAGCAATATATCCGCTGCAAAATATTTGAAACATCATTTTGAAGGAAAGTTAATTTCCGGAATACTTCCAAAAGAACATCTAATTGAAACCGCTCTACTCTACCTAAATACGCCTTATTTTTGGGGAGGGAAAACTCCTTTTGGTATTGATTGTAGTGGGTTCACACAAATGGTTTATAAGTTAAACGGCTACAAATTATTGCGGGATGCAAGCCAACAAGCTAGCCAAGGCGAAGCACTGAGCTTTATTGAAGAAAGTGAACCTGGTGATTTGGCATTTTTTGACAATGAAGAAGGAAAAATTACGCATGTCGGTATTATTATGGCAGATAATTATATTATCCACGCTCATGGCAAAGTTCGGATTGACAGATTAGATCACAGTGGTATTTTTAATTATGAACTGAGAAACCACACGCACAAACTGAGGGTCATAAAACGAATTATTTAATAAAAATAAACCCCCGAAATTTCGGGGGTTTTACTTTTATTATTAGAATTTGAATATTATCCTTGCTTTTCTAAAGCCTCAAGCTTAGCTTTCATTTCTTTATATTTTGCATCATTGGCAAGCTGTCCATATATGTTCATTAAAGTTCTAACTACTTCTTGACTATCAGGTCTCAGTTTATAAGCTTTTTCCAAATATGGCAATGTTCCCGAGTAGATGTCATTGCGCTGTTGCTTCAATTGATCATACTTCTCATTGTCTGCCCTAGAGTTTCCTAAGCTATTCATTTCTTCAACAAGTTTGTCTTCACCAGAAAGTTTCAAAACAGCTATGTTAATTAATGCCGCTTCATAATCAGGATTTAATTCCAAAGCTTTTTCATAATATTCAATAGCCTTTTCCTTGTTTCCGATTTCTGCACTACCTACACCAAGATTGAAATAGATTTCTGGGTTTTCAGGATCAGAAGCAACTATTTTGCCCATCAATTCATTATATCTTGCAATATTTCCCATTTTGTAACTCATATCGGCATCAGCGCGCATAAGGTAAACATCGTTGGGGTTTTCAGCCCGGGCAGTTTCCATAAGTGCGGTTGCTTTTTCATTATTGCCCTGCTCAATATAAATTAAGGTCATATTACGCAGAATTTCTCCTTTTCGAGATTCAGTTACACGTTTTTCAGGCTTAATAAATTGACCAGATTTCACAGCGATGTTTCGTATATTTTCACTTTCAAAAGCTTCAACCTCACCAGTTTCCTTATTAGTTGCAACAAACTCTGAAGTTTCACCCGTGTATCCTGAATCTAATACCATTTGATAATACTTTATAGCGGCATCATAATCTTTTCCATTAACTGCATTACTAGCAGCAAAATACAAATCAGACGGATCTTTGCTTACTAAATAACTAGTGTAAAGTTTATCTGTTGCCATTTTGTATTGACCAGCATTTTGATCTTTTACAGCACCATTAATCAAAGCAGCGCGTAAATTTTGCTTAGGAACAGACAACTGATCCTCCATTTTTGGATCCAATTCAATTGCTTTGCTAAATGCTTCGGCTGCACCTTTTAATTTGGTGTAATCTGAACCACCTGAACCTAATAGTGCTTCTCCTTTTGCAGCATAATACTGTGCTTTTACATCATTATCTGCTGCACTAAGTAGTGGTTCGGCTTCGCCTAAATAGGTTAACGCTTCACTGTATTCGTTTGATTTTAAAGCCTTTTCGGCTTTTTTTATTTCCTTTTTTTGTCCAAATGAAATAGCAGATACAAAAGCTAGCCCTGTTATTAAAATTCGTGTTTTCATGTGTTAAGGTTTATTCGTTATTTTCGGTTTGAGTTTCGTTATTATCAAGAGTAGTGCCATCATTGGTATCGTCCATCATATCAGTAATTTCTTCATCTTCATCTTCATCTTTCATTGCTTTTGCAACGGCGGCAATGGCATCATCTTCCCTAACTT
>JAGQYZ010000107.1:0-5244 GCA_020435865.1 Aequorivita sp.
AAAAACTGGGACAAGCTTTTTAAGATTGAGATTCTTTTGAAATAAATTTTAAAAAAATTATTTCCCTCATTGAAACGACCGCTTTACTCAAAAGCGGTTTTTTTATGGTTTACTATTTGATTCCTTTGAATCATTAAAAACCATCATATCATGAAAAAATCAATCGTTATTAGTATTCCAGAACCCTGCCACGAAGATTGGGCAAAAATGACCGATACCGAAAAAGGAAAATTTTGCAGTGTCTGCACCAAAGAAATTTTCGACCTCACTTCAAAAACCGATGAAGAATTGGTTAAACTACTTACCCAAAACAAAAATGCTTGTGGCAAGTTAAAGAAATCACAGCTGAATAGAGAAGTCAAGATGGAACGCAAAAGCGGACAGAGCTTCGCCCCTATTGCGGCTTCTATGCTTTTGCCGTTAACGCTTTTTTCAAACAATCCAAAATCTTCAACTGATTCATCTTCGAAAAAACCGATGGTTTCAATGGGAATTGGCCGTTTTAGTAACACCAACAAATTAAGACTCTCGGTATTTACTAAAGGAATTGTTAGGGATGAAAACGGAAATCCGTTGAAAAACGTTAAAATCATTTCCAACGAAACCGAAGCGCAAGCTTGGACCAATAAAAAAGGAGAATATGAAATTTATACTTTGGATAAGGAAATACTAACTTTTACCAAAGAAAATTACGAAACACAGCTAATTAGATTGAGGAAGAAAGCTGTGGAAAATGTTATAATGGATTCTGGAGTTCGCACGCAATCTTTTATTGTTGGAAAAATTGCAGCTAGTCCAGAAAAGAAAATTGAAGAAAAAGCAACTGCAATTTATACAAAAGGAACCGTAACAGATGATACCGGCTTACCGCTTCCGGGTACAAACGTCATTATAAAAGGAACCAGTTCTGGAACCCAAACCGATTTTGACGGTAACTACACAATTGAAACCAAGCCCAATGATGTTTTGGTTTTTAGTTATGTAGGTTTTGCTATAAAAGAAGTTACTGTTTCAAATATCTCAAATTCAATTGACGTAGAGCTTGAATTGGAAATGATGGGTGAATTAGTTTCAGTTACAGTTGGAGGAATTTATTGGGAAGATCACCAACCCCAAAAAGATCCAGATTGGCACGAAAAAGCAAAGAAAGCTTATAAAAACACCGTCAAATTTAGAAAACTAAAAATGGCCCGTAAAAAAACAGAGCGCAAAGCAAGACGGGAAAATAAATAAATATAAGACATTCTTTAAAAAATTAGTTATTTCCAACTTTAGGCACTTTATTTCCCACTTCACAATAATAACCTTCATAAAAAGTTATATTTTTACCAAAATTATACTTGAATGAGGTATTTATACGGATTGGCAATAGTGAGTTGCCTAATATTATGGAGTTCCTGCCGCAACGATTTTGAAACTGTTGCCAGTACTGGAAGTCTGGAGTTTTCAAAAGACACAGTTTATCTAGACACTGTTTTTACCCGCATTGGTTCTAGCACCTATAATTTAAAAGTTTACAACCGAAGCAATGAGGATATCAACATCCCTACTGTTCGTTTGGCACAGGGAGAAGCCTCCAATTATCGCTTGAATGTTGATGGAATACCTGGAAAAGTGTTTGAAAACGTCCAAATTCTTGCCAAGGATAGTATCTTCATTTTTATTGAAACTACACTTGATATAAACAATTTACCAACAAATGCCCCCGATTTTCTTTACACTGACCAACTTCTTTTTGATAGCGGCGGTAATGAGCAAAAAGTAGAATTGGTAACGCTTGTGAAAGATGCTGTATTTCTCTTCCCGGAAAAATTCCCAGATGGAACAACCGAAATGCTGAATTTGGGCAATGACAGCGATGGCAACCCGATTCTTGTTAAAGGCTTCTTTCTTGATGATGATGAACTTACATTCACCAATGAAAAACCGTATGTAATCTATGGTTACGCCGCCGTTGCAGGCAATAAAACTCTTAGTGTTGAAGCTGGTGCACGTGTGCATTTTCATTATGGCAGTGGAATTATTGTAGCGCAAAACGGAACAATGAAATCATTAGGCGAACCTAGTACAGACCCAGAAGCAATGGAGAATGAAGTGATTTTTGAAGGAGACAGGCTTGAACCTGGTTTTGCAGATGTTCCCGGGCAATGGTCAACTATATGGCTAACGGATGGAAGTTTGGATAATGAATTTAGAAACACAACTATAAAAAATGGTACTATTGGACTTTTTGTAAACACCTCCAACCCCATATCTTTAAAAAACGTTCAGATTTATAACAATTCAAATGTTGGTTTGTTGGCAAGACACAGTGTAATAGACGGTGAAAATATGGTAATAAACAACAGTGGTCAATCTTCATTAGCCATACAGTTGGGTGGAAGTTATGAATTTAGACACTGTACTTTTGCAAATTATTGGACCAACAGTTTCCGCTCTTTTCCTTCTGTTTCCATTGAAAATACCTTTGAAACTGAAACAGATCTTTTTATAGCAGATTTACTAAAAGCTGATTTTATAAACTGTATTATCTATGGTAATGAACGCCGTGAATTTTCTCTATATCAAGATTCTCAAGGGGCATTTAACTTCAAATTTGAAAATTCTTTGGTGCGTTTTGAAGATCCCACGGGTGAATTTAGCAACGATCCATTATATGATTTTACAAACCCAGCCTTATATCCCGCAACAAGGTTTAATCTAGACCCTGCATTTCAAGATACCGAATTGAACAATTTTAATATTGAAAAAGGTACTTCAGGTGCGGAAGGTATTGGTCTTCCTGGAGTTTTGCCTCCAAAGGATTTAAATGGAACTACTAGAGGAAATACGCAACAAGATCCGCCAGATGCTGGTGCTTATGAAAGCATAGATTTTCCACAAGGGTAAAAAAAGTATAAATTGAATTGAAAAACCCGTCCAATGTGACGGGTTTTTTATTTTTTCAGTTTTAAGTAATAGTTAATCTGCCTTCAACCATTTCAGTTTCAGTCTGGAGTTTTTCCGTTCCACAGGTTGCATCACCAATGTATCGCCACTGAAGTAAAATCTTCTTTCAGCCGTCAATCCAAATTCTGAAGGGTTTGAATGTGAAAGTTTATAATGTGAAACAATGCTATCATTTTCAGAAACCTTATAATTCCCCATATAATAGTATGATTTGGTTATATATTTCAAGGCTTCCAAAGGAATAGAATCATTGAAATTTGGAAATTTCATTCCCGCTTTTTCATATCCTTTTTCATACAAATGAAGCGCTACGTGTCCATTTCCATCATAAAGTAAATAACCGTCCATGCCGCCTTTGAAATCGCTCCAAGTATTTGAAACCGTATCACGCACTTTCATACTTTCTAGCTTCCAAAGACCCGAAATTTTCTCTGATTTAGATTCAAGTGAACTTTGCTTGCAACTGCAAATTAGTATGATAAAAACAATGAGGAATTTATTTAGCATCTGTAGATTTTTCTATAGAACTGGCGTGATCTTTAATAATGTACCAGTTGCCATCTATTTTTTTTAAATCATAGCTCACAATCATTCTATTAAAATAAGGCTCTGGTTTTCTATTAGGCTCGCGATACACAATTTCAGTAATTGCCATTCCTAAGTTCTCTCCTGCTTCAGTGTTCAAAATCTTGGTCTCAAAAGTCCAATCGGGTTCTGCAAACCAATCCTTATGATATTTCATAAAACCGTCTACTCCATCAATAATTTCTGAACCCGGTAATATAAGCTGCATTTCACCATTTGGCGACATGGTTTGTTTTAAAGCTTCTAAATCGCGATTTGTAACTGCGTTTAAATGTTTTTGCATTACTTCAAGGAGTGCTGCCTCATTGGCTTTATTTAATGCATCTTTATTTTCAACCGTATTCTTTTCTCGCTTATTTTCTGATATAGAATTATTATTGCACGATGAAAAAAATAATCCTACCACACATAGTACTATCGCGAAGCCAAATTTTGGTTTAATTTCTTTTAAAGTTTTCATACTAATATTATTTAAGATTAGGTTTAATTGGAGAAAAGCAACAATTCTTCACCATCTTCATATTGGTAGGTTCCAATTTCAGAAAGACCCAATTTTTTCAAAAGTTTTACGGATGCTATATTTTCTGGCAAAGTTATGCCAACAATGGTTTGAATTTTCAACTTTTCAGCGGCAAATTGCATTACAGCTTTTGAAGCTTCATAAGCATAGCCTTTGTTGCCAAACTCAGGTAAAAAAGCAAAACCCACATCAGGGAAATTTAAATTATCTCTTTTATATAAACCCGAAGAGCCTATCGGCGTGCCATCCTCTTTCAAAGAAACCAAGTAAGGTCCAAAACCGTGCTTTTCATAACTACTCAAGTAATTTTTTTTCAAATAGGCCTCAGCATCTTCTATCGTTTTGATGTTTCTGTCGCCAATGTTCTTTAGCCAGCCTTCGCTATTCATTAACTTATAAATAAAAGGAGCATCCACTAAAGTATACTCCCTCAATTGAAGTCTTTCGGTTTCAATCATTTTTTACTTTTTGAATAACGGCAATCCGCTCATCATTTCATTTACCTTTTCGGCAATGCTTTCCAGTTTGGCATCATCTGAATGATTCATTATAACTTCATCAATCAAATTCACAATTTTTTCCATATCGTTTTCAACCAAACCACGGGTAGTAACTGCTGCGGTACCAATACGGATGCCGCTGGTTACAAAAGGCGATTTGTCATCAAAAGGCACCATGTTTTTATTCACTGTAATATCTGCTTTACCCAATGCTTCCTCAGCTTCTTTTCCTGAAATATTTTTATTGCGAAGGTCAATAAGCATCATATGGTTATCGGTTCCACCGGAAATGATATCATAGCCCTTTTCAACAAATTTTTGAGACATCACCGCAGCATTTTTCTTTACTTGCACCATATAATGAAGAAAATCATCACTCAAAGCTTCACCAAAGGCAATTGCTTTTGCAGCAATAATATGCTCCAGAGGACCGCCTTGGTTCCCTGGAAAAATTGCACTGTCTAATAGAGCACTCATTTTTTTAAGATTTCCATTTTTTAACGTTTGGCCAAAAGGGTTGTCAAAATCGGTACCCATCAAAATCATTCCGCCGCGAGGGCCACGCAAAGTTTTATGGGTAGTTGTAGTAACCACATGGCAATGTGGAAGTGGGTCGCCAATAATACCTTTTGCAATAAGCCCAGCGGGATGTGCAATATCTGCAAACAAAATAGCGCCAATCTTATCGGC
>JAGQYZ010000107.1:5334-5686 GCA_020435865.1 Aequorivita sp.
TGGCAATTTCTTCAACTTTATCGTAATCAATACGACCCGTTTCCTTGTCAACCCCATAAAATACTGGATTATAAAGTCGCCCAGAAAAGTTTACCGGTGAACCGTGTGTTAAATGTCCTCCGTGTGAAAGGTCAAAACCCAAAAATTTGTCACCCGGTTTTAAGCAGGCGGCAAATACAGCTGTGTTTGCCTGTGAGCCACTGTGCGGTTGCACGTTTGCATATTCTGCCCCGAATAAAGCTTTAGCTCTATCGATAGCAATTTGTTCAACTTCATCAACCACTTCACAGCCACCATAATAGCGTTTTCCTGGATAACCTTCGGCATATTTATTTGTTAAAACAGAACCAGC
>JAGQYZ010000108.1 GCA_020435865.1 Aequorivita sp.
TGGACCACAAACCCAACCAGCTTTCCGGCGGACAGCGACAACGGGTAGCTGTAGGAAGAGCTTTGGTAAATAAGCCTTCCATCATTTTGGCAGATGAGCCAACGGGAAACCTCGATCCCCAAACAAGTGTGGAAGTAATGGAGGTTTTGCGGGAAATAAATAAAAACGGCAACACCATCTTAATGGCAACCCACGATTATGCCTTGCTGTTGAAGTATCCTTCCAAGACCTTGAAATGCGACGAAAACCAAATTTTTGAAGTAGTTCAGAAAACGGTTTAATTTCTTCTCTTAACTGTTAATCATCTAAAATACTAGGGTCGCGAAGTTGTAGCTCACATTCTTTTTTGAGCGATGGATTTATTTTAAGATGAATTTTTCCGTTGGAGTTTGGTTTTAAAACGGTGTTTTTTGAAATTGTTATCCTTTTTTTAGATGTTAATTCCAAGTTTGAATCTTTTGTAAACTCTTGGTTTTGCATTAGCACTTCAGAAATAGAAGTAAGCTTAAAATCCCAACGGCTGAAACGTTGATTTTTTATTTTCACCGGTTCTTTTTCTGCAAACATATCAAACACCATTTTTACTGCGCGACCCGTATTTAACATTCCTGAGCCATACATTCCTGCATAAGGTTTGTTGGGTTCCACATCGTCAATATTTGTGGAGGTGAATTTTATAATAGTTTCCACTTCCTCTGCTGGAAGGCACGGATATAGCGAAAACATAAGCCCGATAGTCCCCGTAACCAATGGTGCAACTCCAGAAGTTTGATTAAACTGGCTAACGTCCACAAAACCATTCAATGCCAGCTCGCCATACCTAAAAATTCCAGTTGATGGCGCCACAATATCTATTGCGCTGTTTATGTTTCGGATACTTATTGGATAAAGATGTGGCACTTGAGTTGTGTCATTATTTTTAAAACCTCCTGTAAGCCCAACGTAATATCTAATATTCTTAATATAATACAACCCCTTATCCTCCTCTATTTGAATATTTTCCCAATAGTGTTCATAACGATGTTGTGCTGAAGAAACCGCAATAACTTTATCATACGAAGCTGGATAGTAAAAAACCTTACCTTGAGTTTTTGAAAAATCTGGATTGTGACCAATGGCAACAATTACGGTTCCGTTGTCCAGCATTTCATAAACAGCTTGTTGCGCTGTTTCGTAATACTTTGATGTGCCCCAACTGCAATTTATAACTTTCACACCCATTTTAGAAAGTTCCACCAGTTGCTCCAGCGTCTTTATATAATTATAATTAGTTGCATAAATACTACAATCGTAGCAGATTCCTGGAATTCCGTATGCATTATTACCCTGCCCAGCAGCCGACTCGGCAACTGAAAAACCATGTCCTTTGGATAAAAAAGATTTCTGAATTATCTTTGTTTTTCCTGCAAATTCTTTGTCATCAGGCTTTATGGAACCATCTGAAATGCCCACAATAACATCGCGTGAACCAGTGGTGTAATACCAAGCTTTAGGAACTTCCAAAACATCTAGGTAATCAAGATTTACCTGTGCTCCCAAATTATCACCAATAGTGCTGGTAAGGCCATAATCATTGGGTTCAAATATTTTTTTGTCTTCCTCAGCAATCAGTTCGCCAAACTCAAAAAGGTGCGAAGCGTTTTGCAGTAAGTCAGTCATCAAGGCTTCTTTGTCAGCTACCACAAAAAAAGTCTTTTTTAAATTTTGTTTTTTGGCGTTTTTCCAGGTTTTTTTAAAGATTTTGATTTTATAGTTCTTTAATGCAGCTTTCAATCTGGCGTCGTTACCAGAATAGCTCAAATAATCTCCTTTTTTTTCAAAGGAAGGCACAAAAGAAGTGTCGCGAGCGCGTAAGTAGAACCAGGCCTCCTTTTGGGCGTTCACAGAAAATGTAGAGAGAATTAGAAATGAAAACAGTATAATAACACGCACAAAAGATTCTTTTTTACAAGGTACATATTTTTTAAAAATTATAGGATGATAGAAGCCTCATTAACCAATTCTGAATATATTTTTTCTACATCCTAAAAAGATTGCTGTATTTTAGCAGCATGTACCAAGTCTTAAAAAAAGTGGCACTTGCTATTGTTCCTAAAAAGATTCTCTTTGAGAACGAGATCCTTTTTCGTTCCATCTTTGCTTTTCACTTACGTGGAAAAAACCACGAATGCAAGGTTTGCGGCCATGGGGTTAAAAGATTTATCGAAATTCCCGACGGCGACCTGCTTTGTCCCTTTTGCGGAAGCCGTTCCCGAACCCGACGCCTTTATTCCTTTCTTAAAGAAAATGATTTAATCCGCGGAAAAGTGCTTCACTTTTCACCTTCGCGAAGCCTTCACAGATTGCTGAAGAAAAATCCAAACATAGATTATTTCAGCACAGATTATGAAGATGAATTTCTTGCAGATTATAAATATGACATTACGCAAATACCTTTAGAAAAAGATTTTTTTGACCTCATAATCTGCTATCACATTTTGGAGCATATTGAAGATGATAAAAAAGCCATGGAAGAATTGCATCGCGTCTTAAAACCAAATGGAATTTGTGTAATCCAAACTCCTTTTAAAGATGGGGAAATCTATGAAGATTTTTCAAAAAAGACCCCTAAAGAAAGACTTGAGGCTTTCGGACAGGAAGATCACGTTCGCATATATTCGGCGGAAGGATTGCAGCAAAGATTGAAAGAAAACGGTTTTCAGGATATAGAAATCAAAACTTTTCCATCAAATGAGCGTTACGGGTTTATGGAAGAGAAAGTTTTAATAGCCCAGAAATGATTTCTATTTTAATCCCAACATATAATTACAATGTATTCGCATTGGTAGAGAATCTTTTTAAACAGTGTGAAAGTGCTGCTATTAAGTATGAAATATTAGTTTTGGACGATGCCTCTCCCGATAAAAAATCTTTGGAGGAAAATTCAAAAATAAATTTGTTGAAGCATTGTAGCTTTCAAATTCTGAATGAAAATATAGGAAGAAGTAAAATTCGAAATCTTTTAGCTGAGAAAGCAAATTTTGATTGGTTACTATTTTTGGATGCAGACACCTTTCCTTCCTCTTCAAAATTTATAAAGAAGTATTTAATAGCTTTTTCAGAAGATACTTCTGCAATTTTTGGCGGAGTTGATTACCCTAAAAACAATTCAGAAAGTTTCAGTTTACGTCATAAATACGGCTGTGAACGCGAAAGCCTTTCAATAGCTAAACGCCTAAAAAATCCATACCGAAGTTTTATAACAATGGGTTTCGCTATTAGAAAAGCGGTTTTTCAAAAAATAAAATTCAACGAGAAACTAGCTGGTTATGGCTATGAAGATTCCGTTTTTGGATATGAACTTCAAAAAAACAATATTCCACTGCTACATATTGACAATCCCGTGGTCCATTTGAATATGGAAACGAATGAAGTTTTCATAAAAAAATCACAGCTCGCACTTCAAAATTTGTTGAATTTTTATGAATCGGGTGTGATTAATGATGAAATGGTTAGAATTTTAAAAATCTATCTAAAATTAAAAAATTGGAACTTACTTTTTGCAATACGAGGACTTTTCAGTGTTTTTAATAAGCCAATGCTGAAAAACCTAAATTCACCAAAACCATACCTTTTTCTTTTTGATTTGTACCGCTTGGGTTATCTTAGTTCTCTAAAAATTAAAGATGCCTAAATTTTCGGTCGTCATATCGGTCTTTAATAAAGAAAAATATATTGCTGACACATTAAAAAGTGTATTGGCTCAGACTTTTACTGACTTTGAAGTTGTGATATTAAATGACGGATCCACAGACAATAGTGAAGCTGAAATTTTAAAATTTAAAGATCCTCGAATTCGTTATTTTTCAAAAGAAAACAGCGGTGCATCAGCTGCCCGAAATTTTACCATCCAACAAGCCAAAGCTAAACATATAGCATTGATGGATGCCGATGATTACTGGTATCCGTTCTATTTGGAAGAACAAAATCAATTGTTAAATGAATTTCCTAACGAATCTGTTTTTGCGACAGCTACCGAAATTAAGCGAAACGGGAAAACTTTTAAAAACAGTTATTCAATTAAAACTATTGAAAAAGAGACAGTTCTTATAGATTATTTTGAGGCAAGTCAATTGGATTCGGTGTTGCTGAGTATTTCTACTGTATTAAAAAAAGAGGTTTTTGAGAATGTGGGTTGGTACGATCCAAAAATAAAAAGTGGTGAGGATACTGATCTTTATGTGCGAATTGGCTTAAAATATAAAGTAGTTTTTAGCCCGAAAGTTTGTGCAACCTATGTAGTCAGAAAAAACAGTTTGTTTCAAAGTGTAAAAAAATTTGAAGAAAAAGCCAATTTTGAAGCGTATGAAATTTTCGAAAAATACAATCCCGCCCTTAAAAAATTTCTGGATTTAAATCGTTATTCGCTGTGTATTTTGGCTAAAATAGAAGGCAACAAAGAAGCCTTTCAGAAGAATTTTCAGAAAATAAATCAAGAAAATCTCAGTAAAAAACAACAGTTCCTGCTTCGCCAAAACAAAACGATTTTGAAGTATCTTTCAAAAACTAAGGACAATCTGGAAAAACTCGGGCTGCGTTTAGGTACTTTTAAATAACTTGAACTCGTCGTATTCGCGGATGTAATCTGCTTCATCATATTCTGCGCTTACCAATGAAAGACAAACCGCACCGGAAGAAAAATCTTCTAATTCTCGCCAAACCCCATTTGGAATAAGCAAACCTCTATCCGGTTTGTTCAACGTTATGGTTCTGCGAGTTTTTCCGTTGTCCAAAACCACATCAAAACTACCGCTAAGGGCAATCAAAAACTGTTGTAATTCCTTATGGGCGTGGCCGCCACGGGTGGATGAACTTGGCACATCATACAGATAATACACCCTCTTAATTGTAAAAGGCAAAAAATCCTTTTCAACAACCGAAAGGTTTCCGCGACCATCCGGGTCACTGATTTTTGGAATTTCCTTTAATTCTATTTTATCCAAATCAACGTATTGCATTGTGTAAAGTTTGGTTCCATTTTTCAGAAATGGCCTGCATTGAAAATTTTGCTACGGAAGGTTTTGTGTTCGTTTTCAGTTTTTGATACAGAGTTTCGTCAAAGCATATGCTTTGTAACGCTTCCGAAAATAAAGGTAAACTTCTTTCGGCAATCAACAAACCATTTTTTTCATGTTGCACAATTTCAGAAGGGCCTGAAATTATATCCAAAGAAACCACAGGCGTTCCCAACGAAAGTGATTCCACAAGTACCATCGGGAAACCTTCATATTTGCTGGTGAGCGTTACGCAATGTGCATTTTTTATGATTTCGAAAGGACTTTTGGTGAAAGGCAGAAATAGTATTTGTTCGGCACTTTCTTTGGAAATAGCCAGTTTTTGAAGTATTTCCTTATCCTTCCCATCACCCAAAATGACGAGGTGAAAATCTTTTTCCCAGACTTTTGATTGCGAAAAAGCTTTTATCAAAAACGAAAAATCCTTTATGGAATCATCCAATCTACCATAGGAAAGTATATATTTTTTATTTTGAAGTAGTTCCGGAAGATCACCATTTTGTTCAGTCCAAGCAGGGTCAAAAGCATTGTGGATTGTGATGGAATTTTCTATTCCTTCCTTTTTTAAAATTTCATTTTCTATATATTCTGAAACCGCCACGTTCAAAAGGTTTTTCTGACATATTTTTGAAAATGAAGCTGGATTTTCAGTAAGGTATTCTGTTTTGTTGGAACTGTGCATCACGTATATTTTGTTGAGTTCCCGATAGATGAATTTTGAATAATATATTTCTCTGTTAAAATTATTTTTCGGGCGGTGATCAATTATTACATCAAAATTTTCCCTTTTTAAATAGTTTCTAAATTTCCGGAAGCGAAGCAAACGCTTAACCATGGAATCCTTTTCGGCTTTCAGTTTTCCTAAATTCAATATTTTTCCACTGAAAGGATAATCAATTTCGTCATTCAAAATAACCAAATGCACCTCATGACCCTTTGCTTCCAACATTTGTGAGAGCATAGCGCAAGAACGCTCCAAACCACCCTTAGCAAGAGAAATGGAAACGAGACATACTTTGAATTTCTTTTCAGCTGCCATCGCTAATTATTATGTATTTTTGGTTGCACAAGGCAAATATAGCTTTTATGAAAATACTTTTGGTGGGTGAATACAGCAGGTTGCACAATTCCTTAAAAGAAGGATTGCAGACGCTCGGCAACGAAGTAATGCTAGTTTCCACAGGAGATGAGTTTAAAAATTTCCCTTCAGACATACTTTTGAAACGAATGTATGATTCTGGAATTTCAAAAAAAATAAAAGTTGGCCTGTTCAAGCCTTTTGGTTTTGATATTTCTTCACTTTCCTTAAAAAATCAGTTTTTTCAGCAGAAAGAAAAATTCAACGGTTTTGATGTTGTTCAATTGATAAACGAAAGTCCGCTCGGAATTTTACCGAAATATGAAAAGGAAATCATTTCATACTTAAAAGAGAATAACAAGAAACTCTTTCTGCTTTCATGCGGAACGGATTTTACCAGTGTGAAATATGCCTATGAAAAAAAGTTTCGATATTCTATTTTCAATCCGTTTTTTGAAGGGAAAATTTCAGAAAAGGAGTTTTTTCCAGCACTAAAATATTTAAACCCCGAATATAAAAATCTGCACGATTTTGTTTTTGAAAAGGTTGATGGTGTAATTGCTTCAGATTTGGATTATGATATCCCGCTTTTTGGTAATAAAAAGTATCTAGGGCTAATACCAAACCCTGTAAATACTGAAAAACTGAAATCACATTCGCTTAATACAAAAGGGAAAATAATCATTTTCCACGGCATCAATCGGGCAAATTATTTCAAAAAAGGAAATGATTACTTTGAAGCATCACTTGAAAAAATTCAGCAGAAATATCCTGAGGAAGTTGAAGTAATTACAGTTGAAAACGTTCCCTATATAGAATATATTGAAAAGTATAATTCAGCACATATTCTTTTGGATCAAGTGTATGCTTATGACCAAGGTTATAATGCCTTGGAAGCAATGGCAAAGGGAAAAGTAGTTTTTACTGGGGCAGAAACTGAATTTTTAGAACACTACAATTTAAAGGAAAATGAAGTTTGCATTAACACCCTTCCGGACGAGGATTATTTATTCAAAAAAATGGAAGAATTGATTTTAAATCCCGAAAAATTGCAAGTCATTTCAAATAATGCAAGAGCATTTATTGAACAGGAACACGATTACATTTCCATTGCCAAAAAATATTTGGAGACCTGGAAAAAGTAATCAAAATGGTAAATCAATAGTCTCAGGCCTGATAAAATCCTTGGTGTAGGGATTCTCCAAAAAGCTAAGCGGTGGCTTTTGAAATTTAAGAATGTCTTGTCTTTGAATTCCATACACACTCCAATAATTTGAAAGTAATTGCGCAAATATATCTTCATTCCAAAACCCGAAAATTGGCTTGTCCCCTTTTGGTTCAATAGGAAGTGATTCGATGGTAATTTCGCCATCTTGGCATTCAATTTTGTATTCAGGTTTGTATTGCAAAATATAATCTGAATAATGAAACCGAGCGTACAACTCTTCAAACTGAACAGGATGTAAAACGTGGCCTTTCATTTTATGGAGCAAATCTTTCTGCTTCTCCCCAATTATGCCATTGTCCTGCAAACAGGCAATAAAACCAAAACCGTTGACGCCAAATGAAAACATTAAATTGATTGCATCATCGCGATAGCTAAATATATCTG
This sequence comes from Aequorivita sp., assembly GCA_020435865.1. Taxonomy (GTDB): domain Bacteria; phylum Bacteroidota; class Bacteroidia; order Flavobacteriales; family Flavobacteriaceae; genus Aequorivita. Next base: position 7,745 of record JAGQYZ010000108.1, read on the forward strand.
CTGAATATTTTAGCGGAAATACAACAATGCTCCAAGGTTTTTTTCCAACAAAGGAAACTGGTTCAATTAAAGATTGAAGCATTAAATGGAATTGGCCAAAGCGCTGCTTAAGCACAGGAGAAATTTCAAACTCCTCGCCTAAACGTAACAATCTGTCTCTTTCATAAAGCATTTCGTAATAAAGCAGACCATAGACCATTCTGCCCGTCCATTGGAAAAGTAATTCTTCGTCTAATGACGCCATTCCTTCATAACCATTTTTATAAGCTGCTTGAATTTTTGCATCTAACCCATCAAATGCTTCTTTTACTTCTGGAATACATGGCAATTTAAGATCTGAATAAGTATAGGATTTGGTTTTATCTATCATCTCAATCCGTTCCTCACCAAACTTAAAATGATCCATCAACCACTTTGGGAAAACGGTCATTTTTTCAGTAGTGAGGGCGCCAGAAAGGAAGCAAAAATGTTCATCAAAAATTAAATCCTTAAATGGATTAAAGAGCTCTTGTGCCATAAGATTTTAGGAAAAAATAAACTTTGAATTTTTTGCAAAGATAGCCATAAACTATTGTTTGCTTTTAGCTATTATTCTGTTGTTTTGGGTTGCTTTTTAAAATACCGGAACACGAGAAAGAATACTACAAAAAAGTAAACCACATATCTTAAAAAATGCGCCATTACAACGCCTTCAACACCGTAAATTCCAGCTAAATAATAGGAGAAACCATAGAAAAGCGCAAGCGACAAAATTTCTGAAAAAATAAAATTGCGGACCATTTTTTTTGCTAAAAACTGATATCCTAAAACAATTGCCGCCAAACGTACAAAATCACCCAAAAGTTGCCATTTAAAAAGTGGTGCCATCCCGTGGAAATCTGGGTAGATAATTTGAATTACATAATCGCGCAAAAAATAGATCAACAGCATTCCCACCCCGAAAAGCGGCAATAAGGTTTTATAGATATTAAAAAGTTCCGCTTTAAAATCCGTTTTATTATGGATTCCAGAAAATTTTGGAAGTACATACAAAGTGAAAATTGCACTCGAAAAAACCATATAATTTTTAGAAATATTGGTCATTGCTGTCCAAATTCCGGCATCGACCATAGTAATTCTATTCTGTATCATTACACGAATATCAATTTCAACATAATTTAGCAAAACAGTAGAGAAAAAGGACATTAGTGAAAAAGCCAACAATCCACTTGCCATAGGGGTTTTAAACGTAAGTTTTGAAAACTGAACATATTCTCGAAGCACTTTTATAAAAATAAAAAGGAGAACAAAAAATTGTAGCGCGGGTGTTATAGCAATGGCAATAAGTGCTCCGTCAATATTATTGGTAAGCAGTAAAACAACAGTAAGAATAGCGCTTATAATGTAACTGAAAAGATCAATCCCTGCCAATTTTTTGTAGCGAGAAAGCCCATTGACAATACCATTAAAAACGCGGTACATACTAATAAATGGAACAACAACCGCTAATAATTTTATGAGATAAATATAATCTGAAGAGTTAAAAATAGTAGTGCTTAAGTAGTCTGCACCAAAGAATAACACAGTGGAAACAACAATAGTCCCCAAAACGGTAAAAACAAAAGTGGTTGAAAATAGTTTTTGTAGTTGCTCCTTGTCATCTTTATATTCGGCAACATATTTTACAACACCGCTAAACATTCCAACGGAAGCAAAAGAGCCAAGCATTTCCAATAGGTTGCGTAATGAACCGATTTTTGCAATACCTGCTTCCCCAACAATCTCAGCTAACAATCGCTGAATAAATAAGGAAATAACCAGACGAACGCCAATAACGCCAGCATTTAAGGAAGTCATCTTCAGCAATAAATTTCCTTTTATGAATTGGGGAACTTTCAATTAATAGCTGTTTAATATTGAAATAACTTCACTCACCTCTTCTTCAGTCATTACAGGACTCATTGGAATACTTATAACTTCGTTGTGTATTTTTTCAGCATTTGGAAAACTTAAATGTGAAAACTCTGAAAGTGCCTTTTGTTTGTGTGGTGGAATTGGATAATGAATTAAATGGCCTACTCCATTTCTGTCCAAATAATCAGTAAATCTGTTTCTATTTTCCACCCGAATTACAAAAAGGTGAAATACGTGGCTTTCACTACCATCATAATCTGGCAATGTTATTTTTTCATTTCTAATTTCAGAAATATACTTTTTGGCAATTGCGCGCCGGGTTTCATTATCTGAATCTACCACAGGTAACTTTACGTTTAGAAAAGCCGCTTGCAACTCGTCCAGCCTAGAGTTGAAACCTAAATATTCATTTTCATATTTTGTAGATGTTCCGTAGTTCCTAAGTTTTTGAACCACTTCCGCCAACGCATCATCGTTTGTGGTAACAGCACCTGCATCGCCCAATGCACCGAGGTTTTTGGTAGGGTAAAAACTGAAACCTGCTGCATCGCCTATATTTCCAGCGCGTTTTCCTGCATTGTTTTTTGCGCCGTGGGCTTGTGCAGCATCTTCTATTACCAACAAATTATTTTCTTTGGAAATCTTTGAAATTTCC